>JAQTYS010000172.1 GCA_028688175.1 Methanothrix sp.
CGACGGCAGTCCCTGCACCACAGACTCTTGTGGAGTGAACGGCTGCATTCACGATCCTGTGAATTGCGACGACGGCAGTCCCTGCACTACAGACTCTTGTGGAGCGAATGGTTGCGTTCACGAGCCGGTGAATTGCGACGACGGAAATCCCTGCACTACAGACTCTTGTGGAGCAAACGGCTGCATTCACGAACCCGTAAATTGCGACGACGGCAGCCCATGCACAAATGACTATTGTGGAGCGAATGGTTGCGTTCACGAGCCCGTGAATTGCGACGACGGAAATGCCAGTACAATTGACCAGTGTGGTTCATCCGGTTGCATCAATACACCTTTGCCCGGAGAAAGCGACAAAATATATTCAGTGCATTCTCCCAGTCCCATAGAATCAGAAATACAAAATGAATCCGCAGAAGAGAACACGACCATCAATGAAGCAATTTGCGATGACGCCAATCCCTGCACAACAGATGCCTATGATGGCACAAGCTGCGTTTATACGCCATTGAATTGTGATGACGGAAATGATAGTACTCTAGATTCCTGCATGGACGGCGTGTGCATTAATAAACCCCAAAATAGCGTCGCCATCCCCAGCGAAAATAATAGCACTAACCTATCCTCAAGCCAGGAGTCCTTAGCAGCTCATCATCCGAGCTGCGATGATCATGATCTCTGTACCGAGGATACTTTCAATGGCAGAGAGTGCGAGCATAGGCCGAAGAATTGCGATGATGGAGATCCTAACACATACGATTACTGCTTTGAAGGAGTCTGCCACAATACAACGACGAGTTGTGATGATGGAAATGCCTGTACCATCGATTCTTTCAATGGCAGCTCATGCGTGCATATGCCCATAAATTGCGATGATCATAATCCATGCACCAATGATACCTGTATTGATGGAAAATGCGTGCATACACCAAAGAACTGCAATGACGGCAATCCATGTACATCCGACAAATGCGACAGCAAGACCGGCAGCTGTATCAGTACCTGGAAATGCGACGATGGCAATCCCTGCACAGTAGACTATTGCGATTCGGTCCGGGGATGCTTGCATTCGCCTGTTGTCTGTGCACCGGGAAAGACATGTGTCGATGGGGTCTGCCAGTATCTGTATTATCCCTATGCTACGCCCTATTATCCCTATTACCAGCCGTATGTCGCACCCACCGCCAGCCCCAGTTCAACGGCTCAATCTTACATAATTCCTGCCGGTACGGCCATCACTCTGCCCTGGGCCAGTTCAGTTACCGCTCTTAATGCGCTAAAGGTGGAGAATGCAGTAGCATATCCAGGTGCGTCGCCCCTGAAGTTTGTGAGATCGCTGGGCTTGGAAGGTCAGACTATTTCAGGATACCAAACCGAGCCGTCTATCTCGGAGCGCTCTGAGATGATTGGTCTCTCCTGGAAGGACGCAAGCTTTACTCTAACTCTTATCCAGCCGAACGGAAGCGTCCTTCCTGTCCAGGGTGACAACCGCAATGTTATACACCTCATTGGCCCCACCTATGATTACTACTTCCTGAGAAATGCTGTTCAGGGAAATTGGGGAATCGAGATCAGGCCCATAAATCCGGGTGCCAGCGGTACTGGATTCTCACTTATAAGCGGGTTGGTTAAAGGTGCAGCTATCATTAATCAGCCTTAGGATCAGCTGAAAGTCCCACTGCAAAATGCGGCCCAATGAGGTGGGCCGCATCTAACATTTTTTGTCTTTTAAGTATTTTTAAATGATAGAAGACCACTAGAGAGAATCATCTCCCATAAGTTGCCACTGCTTCTCCTTTCTGTATCACATGGCCCTTCATTGCCTTCTCTAAATCCGCTGCATAGGCGCCTGCCGGCAGGTCAAGCATTCGGTCCAAACCAAAAACACGGAAGAAATATCTGTGCAGCTTTCCGGGTGGTGGACAGGGGCCGGCATAGCCGATCTCGCCAAAGTCGTTCGTGCCTTGCACTGCCATGAAGGGCTCACTGATGGTGGCCTTCCTGGCTATGGCCCTGGGAATGATATCCACAGGCGGGATATTCCAGATGAGCCAGTGGGTAAAGACGGCAGAGGGCGCGTCCGGGTCGTCAACAATCACCGCCAGGGATGTGGCATTGAGCCCTTGAATCTCGATCTTTGGCGATGCATCAATTCCCTGACAGGTATTCTCATCTGGAACCTGGTCAAAGCCCAATTTGACAACAAGACTCTTCATATCAGTCTCCTCAGACTGGGCGGCATTCGCGAAAAGGATGGCGAAGGCAATTGCAGCCGCCAGGATGCATGGCATTGAAATCATTATCATCAGTTTAGACTGATAAATTTTTTCCCCTTCGCAGAAAATAATTTAAATGCTCGGGTCAACAGATATCTCGTGACCGTCTTTAGAGCTTATGATGTTCGAGGTGTCTACGGCACCGATTTGACAGAGGATCTGGCCAGAAGAGTGGGAGTTTCCTTCGGATCTTTTGCGGAAGGGGGCAGTGTTTCTTTGGGAAGAGATACGCGAATTAGCGGCCCATCTCTGGAAAAGGCCTTCCTGGAAGGCGTTCTGACTACAGGCTGCCATGTGCACAGCTACGGCATAATTCCCATTGCCGTTCTAAGCTTCATTACCCGCAAAAATGGCCTGAAAGCTGCGGCCTACATCTCTGCCTCCCATAACCCTCCTGAGTACAATGGCGTGCGGTTTAGAACCGGCGATGGCTACGGACTGCTCTACCAGGAGTCATCCATCATGAAATTCTACCGCGAAGGCGGCTTTCTCTCTGGAAAAGGAAGAGCAGAAGATCGTTCTTCTGGGGAAGCTATCGACGAGTACCGCAACTATGTGGCGGGTAAGCTGCATTTCGAGCGCCCACTGAGTGTTGTGCTGGACATGGGCAACGGCTCAGCCTGCACTATGGCATCATTTTACGAAAACCTGGAGATGAAATGCACAGTTATCAACGGCATCATGGACGGCCACTTCCCTGGTCGCGGCCCGGCTCCTAATGAAGAGTCTTTGCAGCCTGCCTGCCAGGAGGTACGGAGATGTCAGGCAGATTTTGGAGTTGGATTTGATCCTGATGCCGATAGAGGTATCATCATCGATGACCTGGGTCGAGTCTTGCCGCCTGAGAAGGTGGCCATTATCATAGCCAGGAGAAGGTACAAACGCGGCGATCTGGTTATCTCCGGCTTTGACTGCTCCATGATGCTGGAGCGCGAACTGCAAAAAGACGGCATCAGGATATTACGGGAAAAGGTGGGCGATGTCTTTGTGGCCAACCGGGTGAAGAATGAGAATGCTGTCTTAGGTGTTGAGCGCAGTGGCCACTTCTTCCTGCCCGAATTCCAGTATTCGGACGATCCTTTTGCCATGAGTCTGGCCATAGCCGAAATCATCTCCAAAGGTGAGAAGCTCTCAACTCTTGCGGACGAGATACCCGATTATCCCTATAAGCAGATCAGCATTCGCCTTAACGAGGACCCGGCTGGAGTAATGCTGCGGCTAAAGGATGCCCTCGCCGGAATGCAGCCGAATACATTGGACGGGCTGAAGATCACTACCGATAGCTACAGCGTTCTTATCCGGCCCAGCAATACCGAGCCCATCTTAAGGCTCTACATCGAGACAGCGGCAGGCGATATGAAGGAGCTTGTGGAGCATTATGAGAAGATTATACATAAAGCCATGATGGCATGAGCTAATTTTTTTAGCAAAGCAACCTTTTTAATCCGATACAATCCTATTAGCTGATAACCATTGTACAGAGCTGATCTTCGCGTGAACCACAAAAACGTCTGCGTTCTCATTCCTACCCTCAATGAAGAGGAATCCATCGAGTCTGTCATCCGGGAATTCAAATCCCTGGGCTTCGAAAAAATCCTGGTGGCGGACGGCCACAGCACCGACGCTACTGTTGCCAGAGCTAAAGACGCCGGAGCGCGTATATTTATCCAGTCCGGCTCCGGCAAAGGCCAGGCTCTAAAAGAGGTCTTCGAGGAGATCGAAGAAGAATTCATCCTTCTCATCGACGGGGATGGGACCTACCTGCCGTCTGAGGCCGATCTTGTTCTGGAGCCGGTATTGCTGGGAAAGGCCGACCACGTTGTTGGGAACAGGCTGATCAATTTGCGAGTGGGGGCCTTGAAGGGTCTTAACATGCTCGGCAATAAGATGATCAACCTCTTCTTCGCCACCATTTATCGCGTTCACCTAAGCGACATTCTCTCCGGCTACCGGGCATTCACCAGAGAAGGCATTCGCCGCCTGGACCTCTCTACACCTGGATTTGAGATCGAATCGGAGATAACCATCGAGAGCGTTAAGAAGGGCCTGCGCATCATTGAGGTTCCCATTACCTACATGCCCAGGCCGGCGGGCACCAAGACCAAGCTGCACCCTTTTCGCGATGGCCTCAAGATCATACTCACCATCTTCCGCATGGCTAAGACCGAAAACCCCATGTTCTACTTCGGCCTGATCGGTTCGCTCTTTGGTCTGGCCGGATTTCTCATCGGCTTATTTGTGGCCAGGGATTGGCTTTGCTGGCGCATCGAGCATATTCCCCTCACCATCCTAACGGCCATTCTGATTATCGTAGGCTTCCAGCTGTTTCTGATAGGCATGCAGGGGGATATGATGGCCTCCATGCACCGAGAGATGATACGAGAGCTGAATAGAAAGAAATAGCAAAAAGAGCTAAAAGAAGCGGAAAAGATCATCGGATCGGAGTCTCAGTTCCGGGCCAGAGAAAATCTTTTTTGGAAATGCTATTCCCCCCGAGATGATCTTTTAGATAATATACATAAATTATATCTATATAAAGTCATTCTGGCTTGAAGATGTTATCAGATGGATTTTCGTGCAGGGTAGATTGGAATTGCTTCGACGATACTGTTTGTCAATTTTGGAACGCTACCCTGATTTTAAAGCAAATATGTAAATGACCCAGGCATCTGCCCGCCATAAAAATTAGTTCCTCAATCAGAAACTAATATCGAAAAATTTTTAACCTAGGCCGGTACAAGTCATCTTAACCTTTCTGTGTAAAAAATGGATATTTAAATAAATATAATTTCAATTGGCACTAGATGAGGAGGAAAATAATGAGCAACGACGATAATACTAAATCCTTCTGGACCACGCTGCCCGGCATCCTGACGGGAGTGGCTGCATTATTAACTGCTGTGGGAGGATTACTGACCGCAATTGATTGGCAAGGCAATGATGATGTGTCCGAACAAGACAATCTTATAACGGAGCCTGTTACGGTAGAACCTTCATTGGATGAACCCTTGAAGATCAATAGCTTCGATTTGGATTATGCTACGATCCTTAAAGGTGATAGCTCAAATTTGAGCTGGGCGGTCTCTGGTGCCAAAAAAGTTAACATACTTCCTGGGCTGCTTCAAGTAGACCCTGAAGGATTCTTACTGCTATCGCCGGAAACGACAAAGGAATACAGTCTTACCGCGATGAATGGAACTGAGCAGGTAGCTGATTCCGTCCGTCTGGAGGTGTTGGATGCATATTGCTACGCGAATGGAAATATAACCTTAGAAGTGAATAGGCTAGCTCAAGGAAGAGGCATAGACCTGGACCTCAACCTCGATGATGCAGATCCCGACGATGATGATTCCGACCCAGTTTCCGATCTTAATTTCGGAGGGTATTTCAAGGCACCATTCACTGCAGAAATCGGGATTATTCCGGTATATGGTGCAACAATTGTATCGAATGAGAGTGACTATCCATTTTGGCCTGATGGGCTGGGTATCAAGGTTGACCCCAACACCAATATTGACATAAGTAATTGGCCGGAGGAGAAATACATTTGGGTAAATACTGATCAAG
>JAQTYS010000173.1 GCA_028688175.1 Methanothrix sp.
TTACCAGGGACAAGTTAGTGCACCATCATATAAACTCATTTAATGATTTTATTGATAAGGGCCTGCAGAAGGTCATTGATGAAGTGAATATCATCGAGACCAATATCGAGAATACTTATGTGAAGCTGGGCAAGATTCGAGTGGCAAAGCCCATGGTGCGCGAAGCGGACGGCTCCATCGAAAGGCTCTACCCCAATGATGCCAGGCTTCGCAATTTGACCTATGCCTCGCCCATCAAGCTGGAGATGACCATCGTGGAGGGTGAGACCGAGAAGGATCTGGTTGAGGCGGATATCGGCACATTGCCCATTATGCTCAACTCCAAGATATGTAACCTCTCCGGCCTCACCGCAGACGAGATGATAACCTATGGTGAGGACCCATCTGACCCCGGCGGCTATTTCGTGGTCAACGGCTCAGAGCGCGTCATCATGACGCTGGAGGACCTGGCGCCCAACAAGATTCTGGTCGAATACAACCAGCGCTACGATGAGAATATCGAGGTGGCCAAGGTCTTCAGCCAGAGGCAGGGCTATCGCTCCCTGGTCATTGTGGAGCGCGGTCGCCGTTCCATCCTGGAGGTATCCTTCCCCTCAGTCTCAGGACGGCTCAACTTCGTGACATTGCTGCGCTCTCTGGGCATGGACACTGATATGGATATTGTGAAATCCGTATCAGACAACCCGGAAATCATAAAGTTCATGCTGGAGAATCTGGAGGAAGCCGAGGTCTCGACCAATGATGAGGCCCTGGAGAAGATCGGCGCGCGCGTAGCTGCCGGCCAGGCCAAAGAATACCAGAAAAAGAGGGCGACTTATGTCCTGGACAGGTACCTGCTTCCTCACATAGGCGTGGAGGAGAAGGATCGCTTTTCCAAGGCGCTCTTCCTCTCGCGCATGGCAGAGGCCTGCTTCGAGCTGGCGCTGGAGCGACGCGGTGAGGACGATAAGGATCATTACTCCAACAAGAGGCTGAAACTCTCCGGTGATCTGATGGAGGATCTATTCCGGGTAGCTTTCAACCGCTTGACCCGAGACATAAAGTACCAGCTGGAGAGGGCCAGCATGAGAAATAGAGATCTCAATGTGGTGACCACGGTTCGCGCCGACGTCCTCACAGAGAGAATGATTCATCCCCTGGCCACAGGAAACTGGGTCGGCGGGCGTACAGGCGTCTCTCAGCTACTGGATCGTACCGACTATATGGCTTCGCTCTCCCATCTGCGTCGCGTGATCTCACCCCTCTCCCGATCTCAACCGCACTTCGAGGCCAGAGATCTGCATGCAACCCAGTGGGGTCGCATCTGTCCCTGCGAGACTCCGGAAGGGCCGAACTGCGGACTGGTGAAGAACTTCGCTCAGGGAGTGGAGCTTTCCAAGGGTGCAGACGATTCAGTTAACATCAAGAAAATATTGTTAGATTTAGGCGTGATTTCAGTAGGTGGTAATGTTGGCTGAAGCCATGATTTCGGGCGCACGAATTTATGTAAATGGTGAGATCGTAGGGCATCATGAAGACCCAAAGGCATTGGTCACAAATTTGCGTCGCCTGCGGCGTTCCGGCAACATCAGCAGCCAGATGAATGTGGTCTATTTCGAAGACACCAATGAGATCTTCATGAACAACGACTCTGGCCGAGCCAGAAGGCCGCTCATTGTTGTGGAAAACGGAAAGGCGCTGGTAACTGAGGAGCATGTAACCAAGATAAAGAATGGCGAGATGACCTTTGCTGATCTTGTGTCATCCGGCCTGGTCGAGTATCTGGATGCTGAGGAAGAGGAGAACACCCTCATTGCCATCTGGGAAGAAGATATCAAATCCGATCACACCCATCTGGAGCTGGACCCTTCGCTGATTTTGGGCATCGCTGCGGGCCTTGTGCCTTATCCGGAGCATAACGCCAGCCCCAGAAATACCATGGGTGCAGGAATGGTCAAGCAATGCTTGGGAATGTCCACCGCCAATATGAGGCTTCGGCCCGATACCCGCGGCCATTATCTTAACAGTCCGCAAAAAGGCATAGTCAGGACCAAGACCTCGGGCGCTATAGGCTTCGAGGAGAGGCCGGCGGGACAAAATTTCGTGGTGGCGGTCCTGGCCTATGAAGGATATAACATTGAGGATGCATTGGTCATGAACCGCGGCTCTCTCCAACGCGGTCTTGCTAGAAGCCACTTCTTTCGCGTCTCAGAAGCTGAGGAGCGGAAATATCCGGGCGGCCAGGAAGACAAGTTCGAGATTCCTGATGTGGAGGTTCGGGGTGCACGAGGCAGTGAGGCTTACGATCAATTAGATTCCGACGGGCTTGTGAACCCCAATGCCTATGTGGGCCCCAATGACGTGCTCATCGGCAAGACCAGTCCGCCTCGATTCTTGGAGGAGCCGTCCGAGTTCGGCCTGACACCCCAACAGAGGCGGGAGACCTCCGTTACCATGCGTTCCAATGAAAAGGGTGTGGTGGATATGGTCATCCTCACCGAATCCTCCAACGGCAACCGCCTGGCCAAGGTCAAGAGCCGAGACCAGCGCATTCCGGAATTGGGTGACAAATTCGCCTCCCGACACGGCCAAAAGGGCGTGATCGGACTGATTGTGCCCCAGGAGGATATGCCCTTCACGGAATCCGGAATTGTGCCCGACCTGCTGCTCAATCCTCATGCTATCCCCTCTCGAATGACCGTGGGCCACGTCTTGGAGATGATTGGTGGAAAAGTCGGATCATTAGAGGGTAGATTCGTGGATGCAACTGCCTTTTTAGGCGAGAACGAGCCGGACTTGCGCGGCGCTTTGAAGAAGTTCGGTTTCTCCCATACCGGCAGAGAAATACTTTACAATGGAGCCACGGGCATGCAAGTCATGGCCGATATCTTCGTGGGAGTAATTCTCTATCAGAAGCTCTATCACATGGTCACAGGCAAGATGCATGCCCGCTCCCGCGGACCAGTGCAGGTCTTGACCCGCCAACCCACAGAAGGTCGTGCTCGCGAGGGAGGTCTGCGGTTTGGTGAGATGGAGAGAGATGTGCTCATAGCTCATGGCGCAGCCCTGGCTCTTAAGGAACGTCTGGTTGATGAGTCGGATAAAGTTACTGAGCTTGTTTGCAGCCATTGCGGCATGATTGCTATCCATGATAGGCGCAGAAATGCGGACTTCTGTCCGACCTGCGGCGCTGATACGGAGATCTACCCGGTAGAGATGAGCTATGCCTTCAAGCTGCTGCTCGACGAGATCAAATCATTAGGTGTAGCACCGCGGCTAATCCTGGAAGACGCGGTTTAGGTGGAAATATGACGGTTCCCAAGAGAATTGGCAAGATCCGCTTCGGCCTCATCTCGCCACAAGAGTTTCGTAAGATGAGCGTGGTAAAGATCATTACCGCAGATACATACGACGACGATGGTTTTCCGATTGAAATGGGTCTCATGGATCCCCGGCTTGGTGTCATCGATCCGGGGCTGCGTTGCCGATCCTGCGGCGGTCGGCCCGGTGAGTGTCCTGGACACTTCGGCCATATCGACTTAATTGCCCCTGTAATTCATGTGGGCTTCGCTAAATTGATCAGAAAGGTGCTGAGGGGTATCTGCAGAGATTGCTCGCGCCTCATGCTCAAAGAAAATGAGAAAAAGATGTACCTGGGGCAAATTCAGGAACTGGAGCGACTGGGGCAAATGACTGACGATACAGTCAATAAGGTCTTCTCAGAAGCACGCAAGAACAAGACCTGCCCTTATTGCGGAGCACCCCAGAAGGAGATCAAGTTCGAGCGGCCCCTCTCTTATATCGAAGACGGCCACAAGCTCACAGCATCGGACATTCGCGATAGATTCGAAAAGATCCCGGATGAAGATATTGCCGTTATGGGCATGAATCCTGCAACGGCACGCCCGGAATGGATCATCCTGACGGTGCTGCCAGTGCCGCCGGTTACCATGCGTCCTTCCATCACCCTGGAGTCCGGCCAGAGGAGCGAAGATGATCTCACCCATAAGCTGGTGGACATCATCAGGATCAACCAGCGTTTCCAGGAGAACCGCGAGGCAGGCGCACCCCAACT
Organism: Methanothrix sp.; assembly: GCA_028688175.1. GTDB lineage: Archaea > Halobacteriota > Methanosarcinia > Methanotrichales > Methanotrichaceae > Methanothrix. The sequence goes on from JAQTYS010000173.1 coordinate 4,055, forward strand.
GATCATTGAGGATCTGTGGGAGCTACTGCAGTACCATGTCACCACGTTCCTCGATAATACTGTTTCCGGCGTGCCGCCCGCCCGTCATCGCAGCGGCCGGCCACTAAAAACGCTCTCCCAGAGGCTGAAGGGTAAGGAAGGACGTTTCCGAGGATCACTATCCGGAAAGCGCGTCAACTTCAGCGCCAGGACGGTCATCTCTCCGGACCCCAATCTCAGCATTGGTGAGGTCGGCGTGCCTATGGAGATAGCCATGGAGCTGTCTGTGCCCATGATTGCCAACGCTCGAAACATGGAAATTGTGAAGACCTATGTGAGGCGCGGACCCGACAGACACCCAGGTGTAAATTATGCCACCAGGCCCGATCAGAGGCGTGTCAAGGTCACAGAAAAGAACTGCGAGGAAGTAGCCGAGCAGATTGACATCGGCTGGAAGATAGACCGACAGCTTGCCGACGGAGATATTGTCCTCTTCAACCGCCAGCCTTCCCTGCATAGAATGTCCATCATGTCTCATCGGGTCAAGGTCATGCCCTACAAGACCTTCCGGCTCAATCCGGCCGTCTGCCCTCCCTACAACGCAGACTTCGACGGGGATGAGATGAACATGCACGTGCCTCAAACCGAGGAAGCGCGTGCCGAGGCAGAGATCCTCATGCGCGTGCAGGAGAACATTCTCTCTCCCAGATTCGGCGGCCCTATCATTGGCGGCATCCATGACTATGTGACAGGCTCATTCCTGCTCACTCATGGCAGAAAGCCCATCGACCGGCGGGGTGTCATGGAGCTTCTCAAGAAGTTTGATATTCCCGAGCTGCCCGAGCCAGAGGGCGTAGTGGACGGCAAGCCCTACTGGACGGGAAAGCAGGTCTTCAGTCTCGTCCTGCCGCGGGGCCTGGACCTATCGTTTAAGGCCGATTTCTGCTATAACTGCGATGTCTGCAAAGGTGTTGATTGCGAGAACGATGCCTTTGTGGTAATTGTTGACGGCCAGCTCTTGAAGGGTACCATCGACGCCGAGGCAGTGGGCGCTTTCAAAGGCAAGATAACAGACAGAATAATAAAGGAGTACAGTCCCTCCGTGGCAAGCGAGTTCCTGGATCGGATGACACTGCTTGCGCTGCGGGGCATCATGCATGCTGGATTCTCCTTTGGCATAGATGATGAGGACATCCCCAAGGCTGCCGTGGATCAGATCGAGGAGACAACCAGAACCGCTCGCGAGAAGAGCCGGCAGCTCATCGAGGCTTACAACGCAGGCGAACTGGAGCCACTGCCAGGGCGAACACTCGATGAGACTCTGGAAATGAGGATCATGCAGACACTGGGCAAGGCCAGGGATACGGCAGGTAAGATCGCCGGCCGTCACCTGGGCCTGGATAACTCCGGTGTGGTCATGGCTGTGAGTGGGGCGCGCGGCAGCATGCTCAACCTCACCCAGATGGCGGCATGCGTCGGCCAGCAGTCGGTGCGTGGCGAGCGCATCATGCGTGGTTATGCCGGCAGAACGCTCCCTCACTTCCGGCCGGGAGACCTCGGCGCAGAAGCGCACGGATTTGTGGAGTCAAGCTACAAAGGCGGCCTCAATCCCACAGAGTTCTTCTTCCACGCCATCGGTGGTCGCGAGGGTCTGGTGGATACGGCCATCAGGACATCCCAGAGCGGATACCTGCAGCGGCGGCTGGTAAATGCTCTGCAGGACCTGGAGGTAAGGTACGACGGCACAGTCAAGGAGACGAGAGGCATGATCG
>JAQTYS010000008.1 GCA_028688175.1 Methanothrix sp.
AAGATAGGCCGCATGAACGGCAGATCATAATCTATCTTCCAGAGGTAAGGGAGCTGCGGCGAAAGCTTCCCACCACTACACAGTATGCTTTTGTAACCAATCTCCGGGAGAGAGACGTAGACTGATAACTTCATATTCTTTAGGCACTAATAGTAACTTATGGATAATAGTAATCTGGCCGAAGCTATGAAGCTTTTTGCCAAAAAGATGAACCTGGGCGCTTACCAGGAGGCAGCCAAGATCAAATCTGATTTCGGCCTGCCCAATGATATGCTGGCGGGTGCGGTTCGCACGGCCTACGATGCCAATATGAAGAAAGGCGACTACTCCCTGGCTGCCGATCTGGCCAAGAAGTACGACCTTCCCGAGGATCTGCGCCTTGAGGCAGCAGCCCGCTCTTTTAACCGAAAGATCGATAGCGAATTTTATCGAGCGGCTGCCGATTATGCCAGAGATTATGGCCTTCCCCAGGATCTTGTCCGGCAGGCTGCGGTTCAGGCTTATAATAAGAGCATGAGCTTCGGTCTGGTCAAGAACGCGGCAGAGATCGCTAAAGAATTTGAGCTTCCTTCGGATATGCTTCTCCAAGCGGCTACCAAGTCCTTTGATCAGCATATGCAAGCCGGCCTCTATCGCAAGGCACTCCAGATCGCTCAAAAGTACAAGCTTCCACCGGAAATGGCAGCGGCTGCCGAGAAAAAGATCAACTAAATTTGCCGGACGAAATGGGGGAGGAACAAAATGACACAAGTCGTGCTTACCATAGGCGGCTCAGACTCGGGCGGCGGGGCGGGCATCCAGGCGGACCTCAAGACATTTTGTGTGCTGGGACTGCACGGTACCTCTGCCATCACCGCCATTACCGCCCAAAACACTCTGGGAGTGCAACATGTCTTTGGCCTGCCGCCCGAGATAGTAGTAGAGCAGCTTAAGTCGATCACCGATGATTTCACCATAGCCTTTGCCAAAACGGGCATGCTGCATACTGCAGAGGTCGTGAACGCCGTTGCCGATCACCTGCGCATGAGGAAGATTCCCTTCGTCTTAGACCCGGTGATTGAAGCGGAAGCTGGCGGCAGGCTGCTCCGGCCTGATGCCGTAGAGGCGCTGGCAGAGCATCTTATTCCCCTGGCCAGCGTTGTAACTCCCAATATCTTCGAGGCCCAGGCTCTGACCGGGATAGAGGTTCGCGATAGGCAGAGTGCCAATCAGGCCGCGAAAAGGATCATGGAGGCGGGAGCAAAAGCGGTAATCATTAAGGGCGGACACCTGGACTGCATAGATTTGCTGATGACCGAAAATCAGGCCATCCTCCTGCCTGGTGAACGAGTTAGGGGCGAAAACCATGGCGTGGGATGCACCTATTCTGCCGCGTTAACCGCATTTCTCGCCATGGGCCACAGCCTGCAAGAAGCAGCCCGCCTGGCCAAGAGGTTCGCAGAACGGGCACTTCTGGGCAGCATGCGAGTTGGAAAGGGAGTGGGGCCGGTGAGCCAAGCGGCGGCTGCTTGCTTGCGGTAGCGGCGAATGGCATTGGTCAACGGCATCCCTTCGGCAAGAGATAGGGACAAACCCTGAGGACGGGAAGATATAAATTGGTGAGGCAAGGATGCACAAAGGATTGCTCTAGCTGGAGTGTTGTTTATGGGAAGTGTAAAACCTAGTTATATCAAGAATTTCGCAATGGATCTGTTGAGAACCTACGAAAGCTCATTTAGCCCTGACTTTGAACAAAACAAGCTAAAAGTATCAGAGTATACCGATATCAAAAATAAGACCATACGCAATCGTGTGGCAGGATATATTTCCAATGTGATGCGGCAGAGACGCACTCGCCGAGGCGAGGTCGAGATTGATGTTTAAAGGCGTGTTTCCTGCTATAATCACGCCGTTTTTAGAAGATGAGAGCTTAGATGAGGAGGGACTGAAGAAGAACATTAAGTACCTGAATAATACAGGTATAGCAGGTATTGTTCCCTGCGGTACAACTGGTGAGTCGGCCACATTAACCTTTGAGGAGCATAAAAGGGTAGTGGAGATTGCGGTCGAATCCTCCAAAGTGCCGGTTATTGCAGGTACAGGCTCAAATAATACCCGTGAGGCTCTGGAGCTGACGCGCCATGCAGCCAATGCTGGTGCATCTGCTGCTCTATTGATCACCCCCTACTACAATAAACCCAACGACCGGGGCATGTTCGAGCATTTCAAGACCATCGCCGAGAAGTGCGATATCCCCATTGTGCTCTATAATGTTCCTAAGAGAACCGGAATAGATCTCAAGCCGGAATTGGTCGCGAAACTCGCCAAGGTAAAGAACATCGTGGCCATAAAGGAGGCCAGCGGAAGCCTTTCTCAACAATCTCAGATTATCGAGCAGACCCGGGGGAGCGATTTTGTGGTTCTTTCCGGTGATGATGATTTGACCCTTCCTACCATGTCGCTGGGTGCTATTGGTGTCGTATCCGTTGTGGCCAATGTGGCTCCCAGAAAGACGGTGGCCATGGTGGATGCCATCTTGAAGGGTGACATGGAGAAAGCCAGGTCGCTGCACTATGAGCTTGCCCCGCTGGTGCGAGCAATGTTCCTGGAGACAAATCCCATCCCTGTTAAGACAGCTCATAAGTATCTGGGACTGGCCAATGGACCGATGCGACTTCCTCTGGGTGCAATGGCTCCTGAGAAAGAGCTCTTGCTAAAAGAGATACTGAGCAGGCTGGGCGAGAGAGCATGACGAAGATCGCCATTACCGGTGCCCTGGGACGCATGGGCACTCTGGTCATTCAGGAAGCGGCCAAAGTCAAAGACATGCAGCTAGTGGCGGGATTAGATGCCATCGGGGCGGGAGCGATTCTCCCTGGCGGCATCACGGTTAGAGATGCCAGTGAGCTGGAGTCGGTCTTAAGGGAGAGCAAACCGGATGTGCTCATCGACTTTACCATTGCCAAAGCCGCGGTAAATAACATTTGCACGGCTGCGTCCTTGGGAATTGACCTGGTGGTGGGAACAACCGGCTTTTCTGCAGAGCAGCATTCCCGGATGAAAGAAGCCATAGAGGGCCATGTGGCTGGCGTCATAACTCCCAACTTCGCCTTGGGCGTAAATGTATTCTGGAAGCTGGTGGCGGATGCGGCAGCAGCCCTCAAAGACTATGACATCGAGATCATTGAAGCTCATCACAATCAGAAGAAAGATGCCCCTAGCGGCACGGCTCTGGCTACAGTTTCGGCGATAAAGACGGCTCTGGGCGAGAAAGAGGTCGTATATGGCCGGGAAGGAGTCATGCCGCGAGGACGGGAGATTGGAGTGCACGCCGTGCGCGGTGGAGATATTGTTGGAGATCACACAGTGCTTTTCGCAGGAGCGGGCGAGAGGCTGGAGATAAAGCACCAGGCACATAGCAGAACCGCATTTGCCAGCGGCGCCGTGCGGGCAGCAGATTGGGTGGCAGGCAAAGAACCCGGAATTTATACCATGGCGGACGTCCTAAAGTCGAGATGAATCAACTTGCGAAGTCCAGCCGTAATCTAATTTTTAAAGGAAAGACGCTGGAACCAGTCTCATTAGAGTGCAATATGGTCGGATTTTGCAGCAAATGCGACCTGGATCTGGAGAGCCTGGCATATCACTCCACAGAATCGAAATGGCTGGTCTGCGCTCATTGCAATAATGAGCACCTTATTCTGATGTGCTATGACAGGCAGTGGAACTGGCAGGGTGACTATGATCTTGAGATCTATACGGAAAAAGTGAGCGTATCCTCAATTGCCAAAGAGAAGCTGGAGGCGATCTTCACTCAGGCTGAGATCAGGGACATGATGGCCTGCCAGCAAAGTTTGCCCTACACCCGGCAAAACCTCTATCGGGCACGGGCTAAGTATGAGAAATTCGAGAAGCTCTTCGGCATAAAGATTGATGTCTAGCAATTGATCTCAAAAAAATATATTATTATTGTGAATGCTGAGCATCAGTTAAGCATTCTTGTTGCTTTCCACCAGTTCTTTGCTGGTGACAAAGTTGGCGCCTTTGCCTGCGGCATATTCGACGAACTTCTTGTAGGCATCCAGGTATTCATCCGATCCGGAGACGGTATTTGTGAAGACCACTACCATTGGCTCACCCTTTCCAGCTGATTCATCGAATTTGTTGGCCAGAAGATTATACCAATCGGTGCCGTTCAAGCCTGCATCTTTTGCCGCCCTGTCCTTCAAGATAACTCCCTGCCCCTCACTCACAGGAACCACATAAAAGGCAGATCCGTTCATGAGATAAGGCCCTGTCTTGCCCTGGCTCTCCGGCATTCTCGTGTCATCTACCAGGTACAATATCGCCAGATCATCCAGAATCTTGTAGCTGCTCTGGTTGAAGGAATTGGGCACGGGCATGAAGCCTGCTACCTTGAATTGCTTTCCGCCGCAGATATAATCGTCTTCAACATATCTCTTGGTCTTACGAAGCCTTGAATCCTGATCCTCAAAGGAGACCAATTCATCCTTTCCGTTCATGCCCCCCATCATCAGCTCATGATTGGCTTTTGATCCGAGCATAGTAACATAAAGGGGATACACACTGTAAGCAATATCTCCTGTGACTGCTATCGAGGCGGCAAGTCCTCTGGAGTCTACCTCATTGAGCAGATTTGTGGTGGAGTTCATTTCTAGGTTCTCTTTTTCCGCCTGACTCTTACCTTCTGCTAGAGGGGATTGCTGCATATCTATAATTACATTCAAAACGCCTGGTCCGCTCTCTGCAGTAACGCCAGCAAAAAGTTGCTGTGCCATTAACAAGGCCAATCCTACAAATAACAGAATTTTCTTAAGATACATTTTTTTATCAACCTCATAGATTTATTTTAAACATATTATGTGTTCAATTGCGATATACTACAAATCTTCTAAATTATTTGTGCTTTTCCTGCTAATAATACTTGTGGTTGTCAATAATCGCAATCATCGCGCACAAAATTAAAAGTAATATTAATATCAAAATTATATCATCTCACCATATATCTGTACAAAATAAATATTAAACTCTTGATTTGCGAATTGCTTGCCGAATACACATGACAATTGAAATTAAAAAGTATGAATGAGTATTCAGATAATAGTGATAATAAGTTAGGTATCAATATATTAAACTAACAATTTCTGATAATGGGAGATTAAGTTAAAATAGGTAAGACAAAGACCAATAATATGGTTATTTGAATTGGGTCTTTAACAGGATGTATCTAATGCTATTGCCTGCGTCAATAAATAAAGACGGAATGAACCAGGAAAAAATCGTCCTATAAATATCAATTAATCTAGATAGTTACGATAATTATAGGATCTGTTCGAAAAAAGCTGTGAAGAAATAGCAAAGATGCCTCAGATTGTAATAACCCGATTCAAGTTAGATGATAGGGAAATAGGAGGAACGAATCGTGTCATATCGCCATAAAGCGGTAACTTCGGTGATACAATTAACACTAGTTTACCTGCTGTTATTATTATCAATGGGCTTGGCCGGCGCACAAGCTGGCCTCACCATAAATCAGCTTGTAACCTCGGAACAGACAGTGACTCTCCAAGCCCCTTCTGGAGACTACTACTACCAATGGACCGCTGAGACAGGCGGTGCCACCATTAGCCAGGCTACTTCACAGAGTTTTTCGTTTAAAGCTCCATTGGTAACTCAGGATGAGGGCTCGAAAGCGGTCACAATCTCACTATACATCAGAACCAAAGAAGGAGGTTGTGTCAACCAAACGAGTACTACGATTAATGTCTACTCCCTGCCGGTTTGCGGCATAGGCGGACCTACACAAGTCGGTCCCTATGAAACCGCCACGTACAGTTATTCTGGCGGAACCACCGGCAGAACGACATTCGTGTGGAGTGTAGACGGGAAGAATATCGATGGAGCTACCGGGCCAAATGTCGCCATAGATTGGACTCAATACAGCCCAGTTAATCACACAATCGGCATGGCATTGACCAAGGACTACTCTGATGTGGCCCCCGGTTCAACCAATCCATTCCGCAGCACAAGCTGCACCTTCCAGACAAATGTGACCTATACCACTGGGATGCAGGTAACCAAGACTCCCTCGACTGCATCAGCTGCCGTAGGCGAGAGCGTTACCTACACCTATACGGTACAAAATACAGGAACAATAGGCATAAACAATCTGGCCCTGAGCGATGATAAGCTCGGCACGCTTACGCCTGCTGCCAGGTCTATTCTGCCGGGTGCATCAACGACTGCAACTGCCAATTATATCATAAAAGAGAGCGATCTGCCCGGACCCCTGAACAATACAGTGACCGTAACAGGTGCCGAGGATAGAACCAATAAGCCGGTTAGTGCATCAGCCAGTGCTACCGTTGCACTGACCTATAACGCGGCCTTAAATCTGACCAAAGTGCCCTCCTCTACCACCGCCAAGGTGGGAGATACAGTGACCTACAGGTTCACGGTTACAAACACCGGAAACGTCACTATTAGGGACTTGAACCTGACGGACAACAAGCTAGGCACTATAAAGACCGACAAGAATGAACTTGCTCCGGGAGCTACTGCAACAGCTTCAGCAACCTATGTCATATTGGAGAGCGATCTGTCCGGACCTCTGACCAATATTGCCACTATCCAGGGCACAGATATTCAAAATCAGCCGGTTACAGCAACAGCATCTGCATCCATTGCACTGACCTATACATCCGGTCTGGCTGTTGCCAAGAAGGCATCCTCAACAACCGCAAAAGTGGGAGATGTCGTAACCTACCAGTTCAGCGTAACAAACAACGGAACGGTTACAATAAATGGACTGGCTCTCAATGATGATAAACTGGGCGTCGTTACCTTAGACAAAGCATCTCTGCTACCTGGTGAGACTGCCACAGGATCGGCAACGCACACCATTATAGAGACTGATCTGCCCGGACCTCTGACTAATATCGCCACAGCCACAGGCACGGACAGCCAGGGAGTGGCAGTTACAGGTCGAGCTACCGCTACGGTCCAGCTTACTTACACCGCAACTTTGCAGGTAACCAAGACTCCATCCACCACAACGGCAAACGTGGGTGAGACTGTAACCTACCAATTCCAGGTTAGGAACACAGGATCGGTTACCATCAATTCGCTCACTCTCGTTGATGATAGGCTTGGCGCTGTCACCCTGGACAGGGATTCTCTGTCGCCGGGCGAGGCTGCCAATGGTACGGCAACTCACCTCGTTGTAGAGGGCGATCTGCCCGGACCTCTGACCAATGTCGCCACAGCCACAGGAACAGATCGTGTGGGCGCTCCGGTTACAGCAACGGCAACGGCAACTGTCCAGCTTACCTACACCGCGGCTCTGCATGTGACCAAGACACCATCAGCAACCACAGCGGCAATCGGTGATACCGTCACCTACCAGTACTCCGTCGTGAACACTGGAAACGTAACCGTAAATGCTCTGACCCTGACGGATGACAAGCTCGGTGCCATCACCCTGAATACCGCCCAGCTGGCACCAGGAGCGTCTGCCACAGGAACAGCGACGCACATCATAGTCGAGGCGGACCTGCCCGGACCTCTGACCAACATTGCGACGGCTAGAGCTACGGACAGCCAGAATAAACCGGTTACATCAACGGCAACGGCTACGGTCACCCTGACCTACACGTCCAGCATGAGCGTGACCAAGGTGCCTTCAAGCACAACGGCTGCCGTGGGAGAACAGATAACTTACACCTACACCGTCAGCAACACTGGCACTATTACCATCAACGGATTGTCTCTAAGCGACAACAAACTAGGCAAGATAACTACAGACAAGACTTCACTGGCTCCCGGAGAGAACGCAATCGGCACCATCACTTACACTGTGCTGGAAGGCGACCTGCCTGGACCGATAATTAACACAGTAACTGCTACGGCTACAGATAGCCTGAGACAGCCGCTTACCGCAACAGCTACGGCAACGGTCACCCTGACCTATGCGGCCAGCATGAGCGTCAACAAGGTATCTTCAAGCACAACGGCCAGAGTTGGTGACAAATTAACCTACACCTATACCGTAAGAAACACGGGTAACGTAACCCTCAAAGGTCTGGCTCTGAGCGATGACAAGATCGGCACAATAACACCTGCCAAGACAACTCTCGCTTCGGGAGAGACCACTACCGCTACCGGAACCTACACCGTGCTGGAAAGCGATCTGCCCGGACCGCTCACCAATATCGTAACGGTCACGGCAACGGACAGCCAGAACCAACCAGTCACGACGACGGCAACAGCTACGGTCACTCTTACCTATGTGGCCAGCATGAGTGTGACCAAGGTACCTTCAACTCCAACGGCTGGCGTAGGAGAACAGGTAACATACACCTATACCGTGAAGAACACAGGTAATGTAACCATCAACGCCCTAGCTTTGAGCGATGACAAGATCGGCACCATAACACCAGCCCAAACAACGCTCGCTTCGGGAGAGACCACTACCGCTACCGGCATTTACACCGTGCTGGAAGGCGACCTGCCCGGACCGCTCACTAACACCGTCACAGTTACGGCCACGGACAGCCAGAACCAGGCCGTGGCGACCACGACAACGGCGAGCGTCGCCCTGACTTACACCACTAAACTGGAAGTTGCCAAGGTGGCGTCGACGGGAACAGCAGCAGTAGGATCTACCATAACCTACAGCTACACGGTTAGGAACACCGGAACCGTCACCATAAATGGCTTGACCATGAATGATGACAAGCTGGGCGGCATCACTCTGGACTCAAATACACTGGCTCCGGGTGCAACTGCCAACGGCACAGCAACTCACCTCGTGGTAGAAGGCGATCTGCCCGGACCTTTGGTCAACACCGTGACCGTTTCAGGTACAGACAGCCAGAACAATCCGGCCAGCGCTACTGCAAGCGCTACGGTCGCCCTGACCTATACTGCTGCACTGCAGGTCACCAAGACCCCGTCAGCGAACACTGCGGCAGTAGGTGAGAGCGTGACCTATCAGTTCGCCGTCGTGAATACGGGAAATGTCACCGTAAATGCTCTGACCCTGACAGATGATAAGCTGGGCGAGATCACCTTGAATACCGCCTCGCTGGCCCCAGGTGGGACAGCCACGGGAACAGCGACGCACACCGTCGTTGAGACAGACCTGCCCGGACCTCTGACCAACGTGGCAACTGCCAGAGCTACCGACAGCCAGAATAAGCCGGTTACAGCAACGACAACGGCGACAGTCGCCCTGACCTACACGGCCACGATGGAAGTTGCCAAGACCCCATCGACAGCTTCGGCCAGAGTGGGTGAGAGCATAACCTACACCTACACGGTGAGAAACACAGGAACTGTATCCATCAAAGGACTGAAATTGAATGATGACAAGCTCAAAGGCATAACAGTAGATAAAGATACATTGGTACCAGGTGATACGGCTACTGGAACGGCTACTTATACCGTCCTCGAGACTGATCTGCCCGGACCATTGACGAATTTAGTCACGGCGACGGCAACGGACAGCACCGGAAAAGCAATGACAAGAGAAGCTCGAGCCTCGGTGGAGTTGACTTATTCGGCAAGCATGGAGATCGTCAAGACACCATCCGCCACCACAGCTAAAGTAGGAGATACTGTGACCTACTCCTACACCGTGAGGAACACAGGAGAGGTAACACTCAATGGTCTGGCGCTCACCGACGACAAGCTCGGCGCGATCAGAATCAACGCCAATACGCTGGCTGTGGGCCAGACGGTAACCGGCACATCCACTCACATCGTAGTTGAGGGAGATCTGCCCGGACCTCTGACCAACATCGTCACAGGTACGGCTACTGACACCCTAGGACAGCCGATCACTGCCACAGCTACTGCAACCGTAACATTGACCTACACCGCTGCCCTGAACATTACCAAGGAGCCATCTGCCAGAACGGCAGCAGTCGGTGACAGCGTAACCTACAGGTTCACTGTGAAGAACACAGGAAGTGTTACGGTTAACGGTCTGACCCTGACGGATGACAAGCTCGGCACCATAAATCCACAACAGGCCACACTTGCACCGGGTGAGACCACGACTGCCTCGGTCGATCACGTAATTGTAGAGTCGGATCTGCCCAGTCCCTTAACCAACGTGGTTACCGCTGCGGCCAACGACATCTTGGGGCAGCCAGTCACATCTACCGCCACTGCTACTGTAGCTCTGACCTACACGGCAACTGTAGAGATGACAAAGGCTGCAAACCCTGCTTCTGGCAAAGTAGGCCAGACGGTGACTTACACCTACACCATAAGGAACAGCGGAAAGGTCACAATCAGCGATCTGGTCCTGACGGACGATAAGCTGAGCAGCATCGCTTTGGACCAGAGATCGGTGGCACCGGGAGGAACGGTAACGGGAAGTGCAACTTACACCATCGCAGTGAAAGATGTACCTGGACCCATAATCAATAACGCTCTCCTTGACGGCAAGGATCCGGCAGGCGGCGGCGTCAGCGCCCAGGCCACGGCAACCGTGACCATAACCAGGGATGTCATCAAACCGGAGTTGACATGCGTTGCGGCCAACAGCGATGGAACCTTCACCGCGTTCTTTGGCTACAACAACCCGAACAGCTATCCTGTAACCATCGATGTTGGAAAGGAGAACCAGTTCACACCACCTCCCGACGGCCAGGGACAGCCCACTACCTTTGATCCGGGAAGCCAGACCGCAGTCTTTACGGTCGATTCCAAGGGCGAATCCTTGGTATGGCATCTGGACGGCAGCATCGCAGAAGCCAACAAGAACTCAGGCGGATGCACTATGGCTGCTTGCGCCTTGGACGGGCCAACTGCCCTCTGCCAGAATAAGGAGGAGACCTATAGCTACACTGCAAAGATGGATGAAAAGTTCAAGCACAGCTACGACTGGTCCATGGATGACAAACCTCTGGGCTCTGGCAAGAGCATTACCATCTCCGGAGCTAAATTCGAGATGGGCGATCACAAGCTCAAGCTGAAAGTCCATAGGAATTTCAAAGAAAAGGCCTGGTCGAGTGCAGAGTGCTCCATGGATATCAAGGTCATACCCGAACCATCTGCGGACATATCCATGACGGAGGAAGGCTAAAAAAAGGGATTATGAAGTGCTTCGTGCACCTGGCGCTGCTTATGGCCCCAGGTGCAGCCATTTTATTTATTTTATATTTATAAAACTAATCATTTTTAATGATACTATGTTCAAAAAATATAGTGTCTATGCGCAAAAAAACTGCATAGAAATATATACGAACATATGCTAATATAAAGAAGAGGAGAATGATTGCTCATCTTGCATAGGTGGATTATGACTATGAACGAGACCGGCTATTTCGGTATCTTCCTTCTAATTCTGATCGTGTTGCCCGCTCATTGTGCAGACTGGCCGGACTGCAAATTCCAGTGCCAGGCCAATGATGTGATAGTATCACGACTGTGGCTGGGCGATGATATGGGAGATGAGCTATCTTATGCCGTGGCGGGTGAAAAGCAATCCTGCTATCTCTGGGCGACACTTCGCAATAATGCCAATGCACCCCGTTATGCCGCCATACTGCTGGCTGATCTATACCTGGACGACGCATTGAGCCGATCCTTTTATGACGATGGGCTTTGCGTCCTGGAAGAAATCGAAGCAAAGTCCACGGTGGACCATCCCCTCTACAATATTATCTGGACGGGGGGCGAAGAAGTCAGGCTCAAGAGACTTGTGCTGAGCTGGGAGACGGCTAAAGGCACAACCTGCAGCCAGGCAAATCGCAGGTGCAGCAATCGCAATACAAAGTGCTATGGTGGACCGGAAGCAGAGTTGGTGGCAGAAACACCTCTTTCTGCCTCTTTCACAGAAAACCCGCAGGCCTGCTCAGGTGCTGTCAAATTCGCTGACCAGACCTCAGGCGGAGATGGGCCGTACACTTATGATTGGGATTTTGGTGACGCACTCTATAGCAATGAGAAGAATCCGGATCATACCTATGATCGTCCAGGAAACTACACCGTGAGATTGCAGGCAAAAGATCAATCCGGCAGGGTGGCTTCTCTCAGCCGGCAGCTCGCAATTAATGTCTGTCCGTGCTCGATTATTGGGCAGGATCACTCTTGCCTCGGCAAGACTGAGACCTACAGAGTCAGTCTGACTGATTCAATTCGCGGCACAATCCAATGGTATTTGGACGGAAGAGAAATTGACGATGAAGAGGCGCAAGAAGGATCGGATGAGTCGCACGAGTCTCATGATGCAGAAAGCATAGATATTGATTGGCATAATTATGGAGCAGGCCAGCATGAACTAATGGCCTATGTAAATGATAAAAGCACCATGAACCGTCCAACGCTTTGGGCGGCATGCAATATGACCATAACTGTTACGCCTGAGCCCGTAGCAGTAATTGGCTGGGTAGTGTGAGACTGATTGGATAAACGCTCTTATTCACCCTGGCATTTTGTTATCTCAGCGATCTTAGCGTATGCTCTGATTATGTCATTCATCAGCCTTGCATCTGGTCAGGCTACCAATGAAAGAGAGGTGGCTTCTGGGACCATCTGCAATTTTATTGCCCAGAACATATCTCAAGAGGATGCGTCGGTCGAATGGAGTGCATCTGATGGAAGCCCGATGAGCTATACCGGAAGATCTATGCTGTGGACGGCACCGGTAGTCGATTATCCTAAGAACGTTATCATATCGCTAAATCTAACCAACACCTATGGCTGCTGCCGGTATTATAATAAATTATTTAATATTCGTGTAGTCCCCAAGTCGGTTGCCAAGATCGTTCTGATAAAGGATTGCTTATTCACCGCGCCCGTCAAAATAGGTGACCATGTATTATACACCTATAATGTAACCAACCAGGGAACTTTGCCTCTCATGGACCTGAATCTCACCGACCTGCAAAGCTGGGGACCGGACTCTCAGCCTATTTATAAATCAGGTGATGATGGAAACAATTTGCTTGATCCGGGAGAATCATGGTGGTATGAATGTGACTATAAGGTTATGGACCCTTCCGATTATCCAATGCTGCGCATCATGCAGAGTGATAAAAGCTCCACGCAGCTCTCGCAGACCATACAAAGGCTGATGGAAAAAAAAGTTCGCCTGGAGATGGTAATGGATAACTTGCGTCGATCTGCCAGCCAGTTCGATCTGCAAGCTGCCACGCTTGTCACAACAAAGCAGATGCAAGGAGGATTAAATTATACATATTACAACTACAGCAATGAAGTAACAGGCGAATCTTTTAGCAAGATAGTTGACTCTTATGGCAAATTAAATAGAACCATCTATCTGGATCCCATATCCGGCGCAGAGTTAACGGTGCATTATACGACATCCGGAAAGATGCTCTCCGAAGAGCTTTACTATCCACCCCCTGGAACTCAGGAATACCTGAAAATAGAGTACGATTTGCCGGCCAAGGGATATAATACTATTACAATAACCGATTATAAATCAGGAGATACGCTGATAATGATGATGGACGGCCGGGGAAATATCCTGAGCAAGGAGTATAGAAGAACTCCGGGATATCAGCTATACGTCGAGAAATTTTTACTTAAAAATAAGGCCACGGTTATGGCTAAGACCAGGGATGGAAATGAGGTATCCGATTGGGATTCATTCGTATTGGAGGTCTTCCGGCCTCTGCCCGATTTGCTTGTGACAAAGACCGCTGACCCACAAACGGCAATTGCAGGCGGTCTCTTGAATTATACCATTCTCTACAAAAACGTGGGTGGAACAGATGCCCATGATATTGTGATCAAGGAGACTTACGACAAGAACCTCTCCTTCCTTCGGTCAGACCCACCACCCGATGCTGGTAGCGTGAATCGATGGAGCCTGGGAGTTCTCAAGATCGGCGAGTCGGGAAGCATACAAATCCAGACAAAGGTAAATGCCCTTGCCGTTCCCGGATCAATAATTATCAATAAGGTAGAGCTGACTGCCCGGGAAAATACTACCGCAATCAGTTTCATCAATATCACTGTGGGTAGCAGCGATTTGAATATTACCAAGATTGCTTCTGCAAATCTAGTGCTGCCGGGAAGTAACCTGACCTACAGCATAATATACCGAAATAATGGTTCCATAAAACAGAATAATGTGACGATTCATGATTGGCTGGACTCAAATGTCTATCTGGCAAACCTAAGCGCCCAAAGAGATCTCATATGGCGTCTGGGAGATTTAAATCCGGGCGAGGGAGGCATAATAACCGTAAATGTACTGGTAAAGAATCCTCTTTTAGGTAACACATCGAGAATTATCAATAGATACAGAATAAGTTCCCAACAGTTTGCCGGAAAGATAAGGGAATTGGTGACAAGCGTGATGAACGGTGAGCTGAATATCACCAAGACAGCTTCTTCCGACTTTGTGCCGCCCGGCAGGCAACTGGTCTATACCATTACGTATCGAAATAATGGATCAGTAAACCAGACCGATGTGATGATTCACGATTGGCTGGACTCATACGTTGATTTGGTCGATATTACGGCCGATCCGCCTCTAATCAGCGAAGTGTACGGGAATTATCTCAGGTGGTATCGCAGCAATTTGAAACCGGGCGAGGGAGGCACAATAACCATAAAGGTAAAAGCAAATACAATTATTCCAGATTATGTTTCCAAGATCACCAATACATATAGAATAAATTCCACCCAGTATGCAGGGAAGAATTCGACGCTCAAGACAGATGTGGTTCATTCCCTATGGATTAGAAAGAAAGCAGATAAGAGCATCTATAACAGGGAAGAAAATATTACCTATACCATTGATTATGGAAATTCTGGGATAACACCGGCTTATTTAGTGAATGTCACCGATCTTCTTCCACAAGTGACCCTGATCAGTGTCTACCCAATTCCCAGTACCATAAGCGGTAATAATCTGACCTGGAGAGTTGGAACACTGGGCGAAAATGAATCCCGAACCATCCAAATAGTCGCTCAGATCCCAAAAAAAGCTAAGGCCGATTATTATGAGACATCACTGGTGCAAGGCGATGGCTATGCTTATGTTCGCAAAGGCTTCTCTACCGAGGAAAAGAAAGAAGGTCTCACAAACATAGCTATGATATCTGGGTACTATGGAGTTTATCCATTTAAGGTAAGCGCCAATTCATCGGTGACGGTTCTCGGCTCTCCGGGCACAAGTATTTCCAGCCGGGAGCACGGAAGTGGTTACTACAAAGAAGAGGCAAAAAGCAGCCTGCATCAAGAAAATAAGAGCATCAGCTTGGAGAAGAATCTGTTTGCCAAATACAAGAAGACTTCATTTCTCCTGCCCGGGAATCGAAGCCTTAATTACGATTCATTGTGGTCGGATTATACCCATGTCGAGAACAGGATAATGGGCGACAGCATTCGAGAAAAATATCTATATGTCGATACTTTAAACCAGAACAGCACTTTTGTTGCGGATATGAACCAGACCGTTTACCTATCCGAAGCCGATTTTAAATCCGGGATGGCTCAGGTCAATTATAAGAAGCATGTCCCAGAAAAGAGAGATGTCATCCAGGAGATAGATGAAAACTACCATGGCAGCTTCCGGATAGAAGAGTCTGTGGACTCATATGGAGAGAGCGCTAAATTCACCAAATCGGGAGTAGGCAAAGGATTTGTCTCTACCGATAAACGGGTAAAAGGCCAGCAAAAATCCTATGAATCGGGCAGCGGTTACTACTCTTCCCAGGAGAGAATGGAACTGGGATCGGTTGACAAATACATTAAGATGCAATACGCGCCAGTCCATCTTCAGGCAGGTTCTCAAAACCTCAGCTATGCCAACTTATGGGATGAAGGGATGCTGACCAAAGATGAGGAGAAGGATGTCTCAATTAGCAAGGATATCCGTTATGCAACATCTGTCGATATGGAAGGCATGTTGGAGAAATCTACTCTTTCCATTCTTGGCAAATTCAATGGAACTCTCGATTTAAATATGGAAAACGGGCCGAACATCGGTCTGGATCAGACTCTCGCCGGAAGCTTTCAGATAGATACGGCGATTGGCATTCATGATATGCCCCGGCATCTATATCCTCATGTTAATATCAGCAAGATAGCATCTATGCTGGACGATGAGACCGTCCTCTTTTTGATCAACGTAACCAATGACGGCAATAAACTGCTCAAACCATTGAATATAACCGATTATCTTCCTGAAGGTTGCAGCTTCATCAACTCCAGCATCAGAGCGAAGAAGAACGGGAGTATGGTCAACTGGACAATTCCTTCCCTTGATATCGGCAGAAAGCTGACCATAAAGATGAGGGCCAAGGTGGATGGCAATCAAACATATTATACCAATAGAGTGATGGTCAGGGCGGTCTGCAAAGGAGAGATAGTTGAGGCCGGGAACGCCACCACCTTTGAGACCTATTATCAGCCTCTGCCCTGCTGTCTGGGAGAAAATGGCAGCGCGGATGCTGACAACAAGATCAATACCACCAGTCTCTTCAATATTACACCGACGGTTGGATATTGGGGTTCGTGGAAACCATCTCCGTGTTTCAATATCTCCGGGAATATAACGGAGTGCGCAGCTGAGTCGGAAGCCTATTACAATGAGATGGAAAAGGAGGCAGGCCTGTGCAGCTGCGCATCCAATTACGTGGTGCCGTGAGCGGCCCCTCATCCAGGAAATTCGCGGCTTCGCGTGAGATTCAACCAGGGTACGTTTTCACGCGAAGGAGCGAAGATGCGAAGTTAAACATCACCCGCGGATTTTTACTCTAATGACTTTTGCTTGCTGACCCTCTGGTGGTGGCGGTACATGATGCCCAGGGCGTCGGCAACCTGTTCGGGTGTTCCGAAGACTGGAATGCCGGCATTCTCCAGCTTGATAACATCGGTTTGGGCAAACTCCTTTCCAGCCACACAGGCAATGATGGGTTTGCCCTTGTAATCGATCTTCTGGAGAGCATCCACGTAGCTGCCTAAAATCTCTGCCTGCAATACCACGATAAAGCTGCCCACATCATCGCTGTCCACGCCAATCTCAATGGTCCTCTTTACGGTCTCGGCGTCCTGGCTGAAGGTGTAGTCCACCGGGTTGGTGCCGCAGACATAATCAGGCAGCAGGCCCTTCAGCCGCTGCAATAAGTGGGGCTCGAGCTCAGAGAGACGCATGCCGTTGTCGGTGATGGCATCGGCGGCGATAACGCCAAGCGAGCCGGCATAGGTTATTATAAATACGCCTTCTCTTTTGGGCAGCGGCTGCTTGGAAATAGCACGAGCCAGGTTGAACATGTGCTCATAATCGCGGGCTCGTATGATCCCGGACTGGCGGAAGACGGAGCTGAAGATCTGGTCGTTGCCGGCCAAGGATGCCGTGTGAGATGCTACTGCTTTTTTTCCGGCAGCGGTTCGACCGGACTTGAGAACTACAACCGGTTTGTCCTGAGTGATGCGTCGGGCCACATCAATGAAACGCCGCCCACCTTTCACAGACTCAAGATACATGCAGATGACATTGATGTTCTCATCTTTGCTCACCGCCTCCAGAATATCGGTCTCGTTGATATCCAGCTTGTTGCCGATGGTGGCGATTATGCCGAAATCCATGATATGGCGCAGTCCCCAGAGCATACCGGCTGCACACACTCCCGCCTGGGAGACCAGGCCGATATTGCCCATGGATAGAGCGTCCACAATGCCGATGGATTGGACCATGCTGCAGTGGGTATTGATGATGCCGGAACAGTTGGGTCCGAGCAGCCGCACGCCATACCTGTCGGCAATATCCTTCATCAGCAGCTCAATCTTCTTGCCGTCCTCGCCCAATTCTGCGAAGCCGGCTGACTCAACCACGATGTAGCGCACGCCGCATTTGCAGCACTCCTCAACTACCTCCGGGGTTATGCCTGCCGAGACAAGGATGATGGCTACATCCACCGGTTCCGGCACAGCGCTGATGCAGGGATAAGCTTTGCAGCCGCAAATCGCATCTGCCTTGGGATTGATGGGATAGAGCTTTCCATTGAAATTATGGCTGACAAGATTGGTAAAGACGTTCCAGCCAAGCTTTCCCGGCGTGCCGGAGGCTCCGATGACGGCAATGCTTCTGGGATAGAACAAATCATGCAGGTCCTGTTTCACGGCAACCTGCGGCGCAGGGCGCGGCTCTCCCAGAATTATGCGGGCGTCGACCACCAGGTAGCCATCCGGATAGAGGAATACAGGATTGAGATCCATCTCCGAGATGTCGGGATTCTTGATGACAAAGTCTGATATAGACATCAAGAGTTTCTCCAGCGCCTCGATATCTGCCGAGATGCCGCGATATCCGCGCAGCAATGCATAGCCTTTGATCTCTTCGATCATGTCTCTGGCATCTGAGGCAGAGATAGGAATAGAGCGGAAGGAGACATCCTTTAGGACTTCCACGAATACTCCGCCCAGGCCAAACATCAATACCGGTCCGAAGGTTTCATCATTGGCCACGCCTACGATGGCCTCCACACCCGGCCGGGCCATCTTCTGCACACAGATGCCCACGACCTCTTTGTCTTGGAATGACGCAGTGATTTGCCGGTAGGCCCTTCTCACCTCATCTGCATCCCTCAAATCCAGCTTAACGCCACCGGCGTCGGTTTTATGGACTACATCAGGAGAGAGCACCTTCATGGCCACGGGTGATGCCAGGGATTGGAAGATCTCTACAGCTTCGTCCTCCGACCTGGCTACCCTGGCACCGGTGGTGGTGATTCCCAGGCTTTCCAGAACGGCTTTGCTCTCATGCTCCATCAGGTAGGTCCGGCCGACTGCCAATGCCCTATCAATAACCTCTCGATATTGCTTTGCCATTTTGACCCCTAAATTAGCATATTCTTGCAGGATTTCATGCTTAAAAAGCTTGTCCGAATTGTGAAAGAAATCTCTGTTGTCATCTGTCCATGAAGCGATGCTCTTATCTCAGATAAGTGCCTAATATTTTTGCATGGATAAGGAAATCGTCCAGGTAATTCTTGAGAAGGAGCCCACTGTCAAGAACCCCATCTTGATAGAGGGTTTCCCCGGAATCGGCCTGGTAGGCAACATCGCCAGCCAGTACATAGTCAACGAATTGAAGATGACCTATCTGGGGGCTATGAGCTCCAGGTACTTCCCTCCGCTGGCCGTTCTCCTGGGTGGCGTTGTAAACATGCCGGTTCGCATCTATGAGGATGTCGCCAAGGGCCTGGTAATTATCACTGCCGACATACCAGTGCATCCCCTGGCCGCTTTTGAGATTGGAAAGGAGATTGTATCCTTTGCCCAGTCCCTGGGCGCCAGGGAGATGATCTGTCTGGCAGGCATAACTGTAATGGGCGACGAGCATCGGGTCTTTGGTGCGGTTAGCCGGCAGGATTTGCTCGATAAGATAAAGGACAAGGCAGAGGTCTTTGAGCTGGGGACAATTACCGGCATCACGGGAAGCATCATGAATGAGTGCCGCATAAGAAATATGTCGGCAGTCTGCCTTTTGGGCGAGACGGCATCAGCGGACCCAGACCCAAGGGCGGCCATTGCCACCATTGAGACGCTCAATAAGATCTACGACCTGGGAATAAGCACTGCCAAGCTCTCCGAGCAGACAGAACAAATCGAGGTGCAGATGGCGCAATTGGCCCAGCAGATGAAAGCGACCACCACCGAGGAACAGCAAGCCCAGATGCCCAAAGAATTTCCCATGTACGGGTGATGTCTCATGATCTACATAGCGTTAACCGGATTGGCAAGACATGTTATAAATGAGCTCACTGCGGCCCGGGTCAGGACCGTGGAGATCCAGAGCCCCAATAACTTCTTTGCGCTTCTGCGGGTTTCACCGGGTGACAGGATATTTCTTACCCAGTCCAGTGCCCCGGATATAGTCCCGGGAACGGGAGGGCTCATCGCCAGCGTCAGAGCTCTTCAGATCATTACTCATCGCACCGTTCAGTCAAACGAGGACTACTACGAAGAGCGTGAGTCTCAGGCGGCCAGAGCCCAGTTGCAGCTGGTGGGCGTCGGAAAGGTAAGAAAGATCACCAACTTTGAGCCAGGCACGCCACTCATGCTGGATGTGGATGAGGTGCGGTACTGCGACGCGCGCTGATAATATGAGATGCCAACGGTTGAATGAACCCTTCAGGGGCATGGGAGGAAGTCACCTCATTTCGTCTGCCCGGCAATCAGCTGAAAAGCCTTCAATATTTTTGGCTCTTTTCTTCCACCGGGACGTCTCTCATCTTCCATGCCACAGCATTCTTCTCATTTCCGTATTTGTATCTTATTCATACTTTATATTGTGTAAAAATGGTTAAGAGATATCTTTTTCCTGCAAAGATTCTTAAACTTACACGTAGTGTTATCTTTTCATGGCAGCAGTCTTTAATCTACAAAGGCCGCATAAAATAGCGATTTTGCATGGCACTCTTAGGAAAGACGCAAGAGCTATGGAGCTGCTGACTGCAAAGGAGATTTTGGCTGAGGTCTTTGGTATCCGGATCTCTGAAGTGGACGAGATGATCGCAAATAGATTTTCAGGTTGCCATGAATGCCAGAGAGAAAAAGGGCTGTGGCCCAGGGAGTTTCAGTTGGAAGAGTGAGGACTAAAATGACTACTTTTGGATTCATAGGCACCGGCCATTTGGGGAGCATGCTGGTCAAGAAGTTCGTGGAGACCGGGGCCATTGAAGCAGCGGCGATCCTGGCCAGCAACCGGACAGCTGAGAAGGTGGAGCGTCTGGCAGAGGCAACCGGAATTCGCCCGGCCAGCAATCGTGTTGTGGCACAGCTTTCCGATGTGATCTTCATCTGTGTTCGGCCCCTGGAGGTCAGGGACGTGCTAAGCGACGTTGCCTACCTGCTCAATTCCGGCAAGCTGGTCGTCTCTGTGGCAGGGGATGTGTCTTTGGAAATATTACAGAGCCTCTGCCCGGCCCGTCTGGCCCGCGCCTTTCCCAGCATGGCCTCTCTAAAGCTACAGGGCGTGACTCTGCTCGCTTTCGGTGATAATACTACCGCAGAAGACAAGCGGCTTATTGCCGGCCTCTTTCATGCCATCGGACACGCGGTGCCGGCTGAGGAGAAGGACTTTGCCGTGCTGGCCGATCTGACTAGCTGTGCCCCCGGCTACTTTGCTGCCCTCATGCGTGAATTTGTGCTGGCAGCAGAAAGAAGGGATATCGCGCCTGAGCTGGCAGAACGGCTGGTCAAGCAGACCCTGCTCGGCACAGCCATGCTTTTAGAGGAAGAGAGTTTTGCCGGGCTGATCAAGAGCGTGGCCACCGTCGGTGGAATCACGGAGATAGGTGTAAAGGTCATCCAGCGCGAGGCACCAGGCATGTTCGACCAGCTTTTCCAGGCTACAGAGGTCCGTCACGAGCAAGTGAGGACGAAAATAGATGGACATGGATAGCGATAATGTTACTATTATTGGTGTTAACTATTTTTTAATTCTTAAATTAATTTGCCAACTCATTCGAAAGGTTTAAATATTGCGATCATCACTAACTATAGGTTAGTATCATTATGTAAACTAGGTTCGACCGGTGATCGTGAGGCATTAAATCAATCTCATAAGAACAGGCTAAAAAATTACTTAAGCTTTACATGTGCATATACTTTGGAGGATTTTGATGACAGGAGAAATCACACTTAAAGTTATAGAAGCTCGTCCCACAGATGTCGGACGCGGCATTGCTCGCATAGATCCGGCTGTATTTAGCGAGATGGGCTGGCAGGCAGGAGACGTCGTCAGCATTCAAGGAAAGAAGAAGACCGCGGCATTGCTCTGGCCCGGTTATCCTGAGGACATGGGTACAGGCATCGTACGCCTGGACGGAAATACCCGCCGAAATGCGGGGGCAAGCATAGATGACAAGGTGCCTGTGAAAATAGCCCAGGCGGCAGCAGCAGAGTCTGTAACCTTTGCCCCAACTGTGCCCCTGCGCATTACCGGTGCTGAGGCCTATCTGCAAAGATACATGGAAGGGCGGGTCATCACCAGGGGAGATATTATCGAGATCCCGGTCATGGGCAGAAAGATTGAGCTTATGGCCACACGTGTCTCTCCATCCAAAGAAGCGGCTGTGATTAGCGACAAGACCAGAATCGAGATGTCGGATAAGCCTGCCAAGGAAGAGAAAAAGGGGCCCCACATCAGCTATGAGGATATCGGCGGACTGTCCGCTGAGATCAAGAAGGTGCGGGAGATGATTGAGCTGCCCATGAAGCACCCGGAGCTCTTTGAGAGGCTGGGCGTGGAAGCGCCCAAAGGTGTCTTGCTCTACGGCCCGCCCGGCACCGGCAAGACATTGCTGGCCAAAGCTCTGGCTTCCGAGACCAATGCTCATTTCGAGACTCTGAGCGGCCCGGAGATCATGTCCAAGTACTATGGCGAGTCCGAGGAGAAGCTGCGCAGTCTCTTCAAGACGGCTGAGGAGCAGGCGCCTTCCATCATCCTCATCGATGAGATCGATTCCATCGCCCCCAAGAGAGAAGAGGTCACAGGCGAGGTGGAGCGGCGTGTGGTAGCTCAGATGCTGGCCCTCATGGATGGCATGGAGTCACGCGGCAAAGTGGTGGTCATCGGTGCGACCAATAGGCCTGATTCCCTGGACCCTGCACTGCGCCGCCCTGGCCGCTTTGATCGGGAGATTGAAATCGGTGTTCCCAATCGTCAATCCCGCCTGGAGGTCTTGCAGATCCACACCCGCAACATGCCTCTCGCCAAAGACGTGAACCCGGAGAAGCTGGCCGATGTGACGCACGGCTTCGTAGGTGCAGATCTTGCGGCCCTGGCTCGTGAGGCTGGCATGCGTGCCATCCGGCGGGTCTTGCCGGAGATCGACCTGGAGGTTGAATCCATACCAGCCGATATCCTGAACAAGATTGAGGTGGTCAACGATGACTTCCTGGAAGCTTTGCGCGAGATGGAGCCTTCAGCCATGCGTGAGGTCATGGTAGAGTCGCCTAATGTGCACTGGGATGATATTGGGGGTCTCGCCGATGTCAAGCAGCAGCTCGTCGAGTCTGTAGAGTGGCCGCTCACCTACGCCAAGCTCTTCACCCACATGGATGCCAAAGCACCCAAGGGCGTACTGCTCTACGGCCCGCCCGGTACCGGTAAGACCATGCTGGCCAAGGCAGTAGCCACTGAGAGCCAGGCCAACTTCATCAGCATCAAGGGCCCGGAGTTTCTCAGCAAGTGGGTGGGCGAGTCTGAGAAGGCTGTGCGTGAGACCTTCCGCAAGGCTCGTCAGGCAGCGCCTTCCGTGATATTTCTGGATGAGATCGACTCCATTGCTCCGGCTCGAGGCGGATCGACCAGCGATTCGCATGTCACAGAGCGCGTCATATCGCAAATCTTAACCGAGCTGGATGGCCTGGAATCGCTCAACAGCGTCATGGTAATTGCCGCCACTAATCGGCCGGACATCATCGATTCGGCGCTCCTGCGGCCGGGACGCTTTGACCGGCTCATCGAGATCGGTCTGCCGGACGAGCAGGCTCGCAGGGAGATCCTGAAGATCCACACCGCCAAGAAGCCCCTGGCAGATGATGTCAAGATTGATGAGCTGGCTAAGAGAACAGAGCAGTTCTCAGGAGCTGATCTGGGTGCACTGGTTGGCGAGGCGGTAATGCTCGCCATACGGGAGTGCGTCTTGGGCGGAAAGGCGACGATTGAGGCGCAGGTTTGCGAGTACAAACTGGAGAACAAGCACTTTGAAGAGGCTTTGAAGACAGTCAAGCCCACTGCCTCCGAGGCGGATATTTACAAGAGGTTCGCCTGAAGCTAAGGTTAAGTCTAGGGCAATAGCCGGACCCTGAAGGCCGGACATTTCCGGCCTTAAGTCCGATTTAAACTCTGATAAGGGAAATCTCTTTGGTGTGCTCGATCACATCTCTGTGGTTAACCACTTTTTCGAAGGCGCTGGCTTTTATGGGGGACTTTGCATGCAAATCCCATGGGGCCGATAAATACAAATTAGTGGGCCGTTCTTGCAGTGCCTAACATGCCGAGAGATTCAGAGAACTGGCGGGGCTATGAGTGGACGGCGCTTTCCGTCACCACCGTGGGAGCGCTCTTAGCATCCATTCAGGGCTCGGCCCTGCTCATTGCTCTGCCTGATATCATGACAGAGCTTCATGCCGGATTCATGACCATCATGTGGGTGATCCTGGGTTTCATGCTCATCACCACCGCGCTTGTGCCAGTAGTGGGAAGACTGGCTGATATGTTCGGCAGAAAGAACCTTTACAATGCCGGTTTTGCCGTCTTCACTCTGGGCTCGCTTCTCTGCGGCTTTTCTTCTGATCAATTTCAGGGCTGGGATCTCGTCCTCTATCGCATGATTCAGGGCGTAGGCGGAGCGTTGCTCTTCACGAATAGCGCGGCCATTGTGACTGACGCCTTTCGCAAAGGGCGAGTGGGTCTGGGTCTTGGAATTAACACCATCGCCTTTTCCGCCGGCTTCCTGATGGGACCTGTCATTGGCGGCATCCTCACAGCCATCGACTGGAGATTGGTCTTCCTGATCAACGTGCCACTGGGGGCAGCCGGCACCATCTGGGGCATTCTGAGGCTGCGTGAGCCGGTGGTGCTGCCCTCCCGGCAGAGCTTCGACTGGCCGGGAAGCATCACATTCACAGTTGGAATAGCAGCCTTGCTGCTGGCCTGCTCGCTGGTAGCCTTCCCGCTTATCGATGCTGCCTATGTCTACGTCCTCTTCGTCCTGGCCGTGTTGAGCCTGGCAGCCTTCTACCTGATAGAGAGGAAGGCAGTTCAACCCATGATGGACTTTCGGCTCTTTGGCGAGAAGCTCTTCGCCTACGCCTGTGCCGCCAATGCCATTAACGGCCTCGCCCGCGGTGCAGTGCTCTTTGTCTTGATCTTTTTCTTGCAGGGGCCCTACGGTCTCGACCCCCTCTGGGCTGGAATCATGATGGCACCTTTCGGGGCCGCCTTTATGTTTGTGGGGCCAATCTCAGGCTACCTGTCGGACAGATACGGCTCAAGGGGTCTTACCACCGCCGGGCTGCTTATTTCCGGATTGGGGCTTCTCGGTCTGGCAACTGTGGTGAGCAGCACGCCCTACTGGCTGCTGGCTCTCTATCAGGCTCTGATGGGTGGTGGCTCCGGACTCTTTGCCTCGCCCAATACCAATGCAGTCATGTCTTCCGTTGTACCGGAAAAAAGAGGCACTGCCGCGGGGATCAATTATATGCTCATGAGCACCGGCCAGATGCTCAGCATCGCCATTGTCTTCCCGCTGGTGCTCAGCCGAATTCCTGAAGAAATCATGTTCCATATCTTCCTCTACGGGGGAGGAATGAGCGGGGGGCCTCTGGCAAACTTCGAGTCGGGCATGCACCAGGCGTTCCTGGCCAGCTTCCTGGTCACATTGGTTGCGGCTATCATTTCCGCTCTGCGGCCCAGGCAGATTCATCAACAGGCTTGAAATTCGGATCTTGCTCCATCTTTATCCCTGTATGCGAATCAAAGTGCACCTCATAGGGCTTGATGTCCAATATTGGCGTTCCATTTAGAGCATCCAGTCCCGTCACCTTGATGACATTGCCATTCACAGAAAGGATCTCTGCAACTGTGATGCCAATGGGGTTAGGCCGACAGGGGCTCCTCGTGGCCAGAACACCTCGCTTTGGAATGGATTTATCCCCCATAGGATGAACTCTCTCCTGATAGCCGATTGAGCGATGAAAATAAAAAACGACAAGAAGATATCTGTAACGATCCTGGCCATCCAGAGCGCCGATATACTTTTTATCCAGAATGAGTAGGGATTCGGAGTTTCTGAGGGTCTTTGGATCTTTGGGCTCATCGTATTTGCTGGTCACATAGCCAATGGGTGTGAAAACCACATT
>JAQTYS010000174.1 GCA_028688175.1 Methanothrix sp.
TCTGCCATGTCCTCCGGGGCGCGGGCCTTGACCTCGACCTCGATCATCTTCGGACCAGCACGGTGGCTTTTTCCAGGTGCAGAATATCTACGGCTTCACCTGCGGAAAGACTCTCCACGACTACCTCTGCAGCCTCTGCCGGGACCTCAATAATTTCGCCGTCTACCGGGACCGCAATTGTACCCCTGTTTTTCTGGTCGGCGACCTTGGCAGGGTCCATGCCGCTCAGGACTTTTATGATTTTGCCGCTCTTGTCCTTGAACCTGGGTCCTATTACCTTCATCTGCGGCCTGATGGCTATGGGCCTCATCTCTATCTGGGGGCTTCCCGTTCGACTGTCAACCTGGGAATTGGCCACGCCTACGAGATCGATGGTCTCCAGGGCCAGATCTGAGTATACTACTATTCCCCGCAGAGGTGAATTGAGGGCCATGCCTTTCTCTGCTTTATAGCGGCGCAAAGCTGCGGCAATCTCTTTAATGGCAAGTCCTGCCGGATCGATAGCCGTGCCGGATGGCTCCGGCCAGCTTTGCACATGTACACTCTCACCTGTGAGGGTATGATGAATCTCCTCGGATATGAAGGGGGTAAAGGGCGCCATGAGTTGGGAGATGGTCTTTAAAGCCGTGTAAAGGGTATTTTGAGCAGCTCTCTTCTCAGGACCATCCGGGCCGTAGAGACGGGCCTTGACCAGCTCGATGTAGTTGTCAGCTAAGACCTCCCAGGCAAAGCCGCGAATGGATTTCATGGTCTCATCAAACTGATAAGCATCCATGGCAGTGGTAGCCTTTATAATGAGCGAATCCAGCTCTCCCAAGAGCCAGCGATCCACTTGACCGGGAACTGCATCAACTTTGGCAATCAATGGCAAAGAGAAGCGATAGATCGACCAGAGCTTCTGCTGGAAGCGGCTGGCAGCCGTGATCTCCTTCCACTGGAACATGATGTCGTTTCCTGGAGAGCCGCCCATAGCACCCCACTGGCGAAGCGCATCAGCGCCATTGGTCAGGAAGACCTCTTCCGGACGTATGAAATTGTTCAGGGACTTGGACATCTTATGCCCATCCTCACCCAGAGCCATGCCGTTGACAAGAATGGTATCCCAGGGCTTGACCCCCTCCAGGGATTTGGTGCGCAAAATGGTGTAAAAGGCCCAGGTGCGGATGATGTCATGTCCCTGAGGTCGCAGTTGCGTAGGCATGCGCAGATCCTTTCTATCCGGCCAACCTGCCACGGCAAGGGCTGAGATGGAGCTGTCCATCCAGGTGTCCAGAACATCCTGCTCCGCAATGAAATCCGTGCTTCCGCATTTGCATTTCTCAGGAGGCTGAGTCTGGTTGGGGTCAAGAGGAAGCCACTCTTCCCGGGCAATTTTCGGCTCTTGGCAATGGCGACAGTACCAGACGGGTATGGGTGTGGCAAAGATCCTCTGCCGGGAGATGCACCAGTCCCATTCCATTGAATCGGCCCAGTTCTTGAGTCGGACCTGCATGTGTGGAGGTACCCACTCGATCTCTTCTGCCGTCTTCTTGATCTCTTCCCGGTTGATCTTGACAAACCACTGCTGCTCGGAAAGAATCTCAATGGGGGTTTTACAGCGCCAGCAGAGGCCCACATTCTGCTCCAGCGGCTCCTGCTTGAAGATTATCCCCTCATTTACCATATCCTGCGAGATCTTCTTCTTGGCCTCGGCGATGCTTAGGCCAGCATAAGGCCCGGCGATATCCGTGAGCATTCCCTCTCGATCTATGGCCTGGCGCAGAGGAAGATGATGCTCCAGCCACCATCTCACATCCTGCCTATCGCCGAAGGTGCAGATCATGACAATTCCTGTGCCAAAGCTTGTATCCACCACAGGATCAGCTATCACGGGAACTTCGTAATTGAATATGGGGACCGAGACATTCTTGCCGATATATTTGCGGTAGCGTTCATCATCCGGATTAACCGCTACAGCCACGCAGGCCGGCAGCAGCTCGGGTCGAGAGGTGGCAATCTGCATCTCGCCGTCCTGTGCAGAGAAGCGCATGTAGTTTAGAGTCGTGGTTCGGGAATCATATTCCACTTCTGCAAAGGCAATGGCTGTTGCGCAGCGAGGACACCAGTTGACAGGATGGTTCGCCCGGTAAATCTGGCCGCTTTGGCACATGCGCACAAAAGAGGTTTGCGTCTTGACATAGTACTCCGGCTTCATGGTTACATATTCGTTGGACCAGTCTGTGGATAGGCCGAGGCGTCTCATGGACAGATGAAAACGCTCGATAGCCTCAAAGGTCAGCTTCTCGCACAGGCGCCGAAACTCCGCTCTAGGTACCTGGTTCTTGGTGATATGATTTAGCTGCTCTACCTTTACTTCCGTGGGAAGACCGTGGCAGTCCCAGCCCTGCGGGAACATGACATTATAGCCCCGCATGCGTTTGTAGCGTGCCACATAGTCGATGTAACACCAGTTAAGAGCGTTTCCGATATGGAAGTCTCCCGTAGGATAGGGTGGGGGAGTATCAATTATGTATTGCGGTTTTTTCGATTCCCAATCGAAGTGATAAATCGAACTGTCCCAACTCTGCACCCATTTTTTTTCCACTTCACTAAAGTTGTACTCCTTGGAGACCTCGCTCATCAGAATGCTCCTGCTCTTTGGCTGCTTGAGCTGTTGAACACAATGTTAATAGGATTATCGGTAGACCATTAGCAATATGGAGCTTCTCATCTATCATGCAAATCAGTGCAATCCCAAGAAATGCTCGGGAAAAAGGCTGGCCCGCTTCGATCTAGTTCGTCTAACCCATCATATTGACCAGTTGCGGACGTTCCTGGTTCTCAGTCCCTTTACCAAAAAGGCACTCTCCCCAGAGGACAAAGGAGCAAAAGGGCTGGCTGCCCTGGATTGTAGCTGGGCTCACGCCGAAGAGGTCTTTATGCGATTTCGACTAATGGAGCGAGCGCTGCCATTCCTGGTGGCCGCCAATCCTGTAAACTATGGAAAGCCCTTCAAGCTCTCCACAGTTGAAGCACTGGCCGCGGGGCTGATAATACTAGGAGAGAGAGATCAGGCAGAATTGATGCTCTCTAAATTCAATTGGGGGCACGTATTCCTAAAACTTAACCAGGAACCTTTGCAGGAGTATGCCGCCGCTAAGGACTCGACCGAGGTGGTGAGAATTCAGGAGGCATATCTCTAATCAGGGCGAGCTGCCCTGAAGAAGTAGGTGGTGCATTTTGTCCCTTTTCGTCTCCAGATATCTTCGGTTAATATTATTGGGCTCGATTTCCAGAGGAATGCGCTCAACTATCTTCAGGCCGTACCCCTCCAGGCCAACCACTTTGCGGGGGTTGTTGGTCAGCAGTCGAATCTGCTTTATGCCCAGGTCGACCAGAATCTGGGCGCCAATGCCGTAATCCCTTAGGTCGGCCGGGTAGCCCAGTTCGTTGTTGGCTTCAACCGTATCCGATCCCGCGTCCTGCAGGGCATAAGCGCGCAGCTTGTTGGCTAGACCAATGCCTCTGCCTTCCTGGCGCATGTAAAGCAGTACTCCATTTCCATTCTCGCTGATAAGGTGCAAAGCTCTGCGAAGCTGCTCGCCACAATCGCAGCGTTTGGAGGAGAAGACATCACCGGTTAGGCACTCCGAGTGCACCCTGACCAGGGCGTCGGGAGCCTGCGGGTCCCCGGCCACGAAGGCTATGTGACACTGTCCATCTAAAATAGACTCATAACCTTTCGCCCTGAAGTATCCGTAATCTGTGGGCATGCTCACATCCGATACCATGCAAACCAGCTTCTCGCGCTGCATGCGGTAGCTGATGAGGCTCTCGATGGTCATCATTCTAATGCCGTGCTTTTCGGCAAATATCTCCAGCTGTGGCAACCTGGCCATGCTACCGTCATCATTCATAATCTCACAAATGACGCCTGCTGGATAGAGGCCTGCCAGTCGGGCCAGGTCCACGCATGCTTCGGTATGGCCGGTACGCCGCAAGACACCACCCTCTTTGGCTTGCAAGGGAAAGAGATGGCCGGGAGTGACTAGATCGCTACGCTTAGTTTTGGGGTCTATGAGAGTCTGAACCGTCGTCGCTCGATCAAAAGCGGAAATGCCTGTGGTGGTGTTGGCCTTGGCATCAACGGATATGGTAAATGCCGTGCCCATTGACTCCGTATTCTGGGCAGTCATAAGCTGTATTGTCAGCTCTCGCAGCCGTTCCGCGGTCATGGGCATGCAAATCAGTCCGCGGGCGAAGCGAGCCATGAAATTTATGGCATCCGGTGTCACCTTTTCCGCGGCCATCATCAGGTCGCCCTCGTTCTCTCGGTTCTCATCATCCAATACTATGATGAATCGGCCTGATTGGAGATCTGAAATCGCATCTTCTACAGAGCAAAATGGCATATAAGCTGATAGTCAGTACTGACCGATACTTAAGAGTTTTGTAAGCCTGTAAAAAAATGGTTTTAGATACAATTAGTTCCAGACACCGGAAAGCAATGCGTGGCATTTGCTGCAATGCCCATCGATCACGGAATCTCTTTGTATCTGATAACCCAGCCGCTCGATGAGGATCTCATTGCAGTTAGGGCAGAGGGTATCCTCGCTCTCGCCTGGGAGGTTGCCTGCGTAGACGTACTTCAAGCCCGCCTTGCGACCTGCTTTTAATCCCCGGTGAAGCGATTCCATTTCGGTCCTGGGAACATCTTTCATCTTATACATGGGATAGAAAGCGGAGATATGCCAGGGCATATCAGGACTTATATCTGCTAAAAATTCAGCCAACTCCTCCAGCACTGCCTGGGAATCATTGTATCCGGGAATAATGAGGGTTGTTACCTCTACCCAGACACCCTTCTTCCAGAACAGCTCGATGTTGTGCTCTACAGGCTCCAGCTTTGCTCCACAGACTTTTCGGTAGAATTGATCATCGCCCTTTAGATCTATGTTAATACCGTCTAATAGGGGAATGATTTTTTGAGCTGCCTCTTCACCCATGTAGCCGTTGCTGACAAAGACATTCTTCAGGCCTGCTTCGCGGGCCAGTAGAGCCACATCAAAGGCATATTCAAAGAAGATGGTGGGTTCGGAATAAGTGTAGGCGATGGACTGGCAGCCCAGAGCACAAGCCTTGGCGACCACGCTCTTTGGGCTTACGAATTTTCCCGGAATCTGGCCGGTTTCTCGAGGCAGCTGGGAAATATCTGCGTTCTGGCAATGCTGGCAGCGAAAGTTGCAGCCAACAGTAGCAATGGAATAGGCGAGGCTTCCCGGCAGGAAATGATAGAAGGGCTTCTTCTCAATGGGATCGGCGTTGGCCGCTACCAGACTTCCGTATACCAGGGTCATGAGCTTTTCATTTTGGTTTTCCCGGACACCGCATATTCCTCTCTTGCCAGGCCGGATGCGGCACTGCTGGTGGCAGAGGCTGCACTTAATATCGCCGTCCAGCTTTTCCCAGAACAGGGCATCTTTAATTGTCTCTGGAGCCATGATATTCACCAGAAAGACCAATAGTGCTCATAATATGAATATTTATTATTGGTCTAAAAAATGGATTATAGGGCAAGAATGGGTTTCTACTCTCTTCTGCTCAGCACCAGACCTGCAATTGCCAGAAGGCCGGCAATGGCAAAGATGCCCTCAAATCCAGGAGCTTTCTTCTCTTCGCTCTTGGCGGCCTCAGTTACGTTCTCTTTTACTTCCTCAGCCTTAACAGTCGCATTCTCAGAAACTGCTGTAACTTCTTCTTTTGCCTCTTCTGCCGCGTGCTCTGTGGCTTTGATAT
>JAQTYS010000175.1 GCA_028688175.1 Methanothrix sp.
TACTTCGAGATGAATGCCATATTCTTCCCGGCAGGGATTTTACAGCCGCCTTTCTTCAACGCCCTGGCAGATGATGCCATCAACTATGGAGCTATCGGCGCCGTCATCGGACACGAGATGACTCATGGTTTTGACGATCAGGGAAGAAAGTTTGACAAGAACGGCAATTTGACTGACTGGTGGACAGAGCAGGATGAATCCAACTTCAATAACCGCACAGAGGTGTTGGTGGGCCAGTATGACAAGTTCGAAGCGCTGCCGGGTCTCTATGTAAACGGCAACCTGACATTAGGCGAGAACATAGCAGATATGGGCGGCCTGACCATGGCTTATTATGCTTTCCATCTGACACAGCCAAATGAGACTGAGAAGATCGACGGTTTCACTGTCGATCAGAGGTTCTTCCTGGGCAACGCCCAGATGTGGCGAGATAATATCCGCAATGAGTCTTTGAGGACAAAGGTATTGACCAATCCACATTCGCCCTGCGAATTCCGAATTAATGGCGTGATCTTCAATATGCCGGAGTTCTACCTGGCCTTTAAAGATGTCAAGCCTGGTGATAAGCTTTACAGACCGGAGGATGAGAGGCCGGTCATCTGGTAAGGAGGACCATTACAGGGAGGATTTAGGGAAAAGAATATGCCTAAAGGGAGGATGCCTGAGGGGGCTAGAGTCCTCTTTGGCAGCCTTCAGCTATTGGAACTTGGGTGTGACTATCAGGCCTTTATGACAATAGTCTTGGCGATGTTATCCCCAAGTCTCTGCTTCTTATCGGAACGCCAGATGAGGATCGCACCGATGAGATAGGCAAATAATCCATCGATGATTCTGAGGATATTCCTTGTCAGAGCTTGGTTCATATCGATCTGTCCTCCGTCTTCCCTGACTACCTTGATCTTGGTTACCATCTTGCCGATGGTCTGTCCCTTTGACCCCTCAAGGAGAGTGAAATAGCCAACGTAAATTACGAAATAGAGCAATCCAATCCACCAGGGAACCATTCTCTGTGTCATCATACCAAAACCCATCCCACTGCCGATGGCTCCAATAATGATGCCCACAATTATATTATCAATGATG
Source organism: Methanothrix sp. (assembly GCA_028688175.1). Taxonomy (GTDB): domain Archaea; phylum Halobacteriota; class Methanosarcinia; order Methanotrichales; family Methanotrichaceae; genus Methanothrix. Next base: position 1,084 of record JAQTYS010000175.1, read on the forward strand.
AGCGATACTAGCCTAATTCCTATTCCCTGATACTCTCTCGTCTCTATGGTATTTCCTGAATTTGATAAAATTTCATCGGTCATAAATCTACCTGCCTAACCATGAGTAATAGCAACTGTATTGGAAACGCATGCATTGAGCATTTCCAAATCAACTGACATAATTAATATAGCTATTAATGCTATTTATTTTTTTCTTAAAGTTAAAGCAAAACACTTAGCAGAAAATATTTTTCTGAAATCCAAATAGACGGGCGTGCGGCCCGAAGCATCGTCCTTTTGGGCGGAATGGCCGCACGCAATTTGATTTTTCAGTCTCTAATTTTTCGCAGTCTTTTGCATCTCCGCCATCATCATCTGAGCGGCCTTATAATAAGCATCGCGGGGCATTAGCACCTTGCTTACCTGTTTTAGCAGCTCTTCTGAGATTATTCCATCTTTAGCAAGCTGGCGACCGGCATCTCTGGCAGCCCGGAAGACGCCGTCGACTAATCCAGTCTCCCCTGCTTTTACCATCTCCTTGACTCCATCTGCCATGGGGCGGAGCAGGGCTCCAACAAAGCTACTGCTGCCATCCGGCCTGTCATAGATGGCTTTCATCTGCATAAGCAGCGGATCGAACATGGACATATCCCAGTCACCACAGGTGGAGACGAGAACTACCTTCTGTTTCTTTTCTCCTATGCTGCCCAGCACGTGAATAGGTAGTTGTCTGTCCATCAGGTTCTTCAGAGGACCTGTCACACCGGAATAGTAAACCGGACTGGCCCAGATTATGATATCCGCCTCTTTCAGCTTGGGTGCGAGCATCTGCATGTCATCCTTCTGGCCGCATATTCCCGGATTCTTAAACCAGCAGCTCATATCCCCATTGCAAGGTCCTATTTTCAGCTTCATGGTGTAGAATACCTCCACGTCGCAGCCAGCCTCCTTCATGCCCTCCAGGAAGGGGTTAAGGATCATGGCCGTATTGCCCTCTTCCATGTGAGGGCTGCCATTAATTGCGATAGCCTTCATGCTAATTATTCTAATGTTTCATCCATAAATAGTAATCGTAATCGAATGGAAAGCTATATTGACCTGCACAATTCAAGTAATGGCTGCAAATGTCTTCGTATTCGGCATATAGCGGAAATGGTCTTGATCAGATAGATCCCTTTGATGCCAAGGACTCTAACATCTGGCGCAAAGCCGAGTACCTGGGTCGCTATCTCTTTGCGGCGGATTTTCTCCGGCCACATAAGCCTGATCTTGTGGTTGATATCTCCTGCGGCCTGGGATACGGAGCTATGCAGCTATGCAGCGTGGCCGGGAGGGTTATTGGTGTTGATGAAAATGTAGATCTGATGGAATCGGCCCGTCAGAGGTTTCCAATGCCTAACCTGTATTTTCTCCGCAAAAACCTGGATGAAGACGAATTGTATCCCGAGATAAAAGATGGTAGTGCTGCGGCTGTGGTCAGCTTCGAGACCTTGGAGCATCTGCTTGATCCTTCTCGGACGATAGCCCAGTTTTCAAGAATCCTTCAGCCGGACGGTTTTTTTATCTGCTCAGTTCCCAATGTCCTTTCCGAGTCAGGTGATAGTTCTGGTCTTCCCAGGAACAAGGCCCACAAACAATGGTTTAATTATGGATCGCTTTGCAGGCTGGTGGCACAAAATAAGATGCGGGTGATCTACCGACTAGGCCAATCCTGGTCCAAGGCGCTCTTTCGAAGAGAGCAGCAACTATCCAATGCCAAACGAATCACTAGAAAGCTTGCCGATGAGCCGATCCTTCATTCGCCGGAAATGATGCGATGGCTCTCTTATGTTGCGGCCTACCCAACGGTCGAGGATGTGGATGGTTCATACTCCATCATCATTGTAGCCCAAAAAAACGATTAAGGCGAAGAACGATTGGCCTTTTGAGATCGTTTGCGTCTCTTCGCAATTCTCAGCAGAAGACCTTGCCGGCGCACCATGCCATTTTCCTGAGCAAAAAACTCTTTATTATGCAGTTTTAAGTCCATGAGATCCTTCCTACCTTCAGAGGGTATAAAATCGAGGAACGCGCGGGGCGAATGTGAGTTGGATAACACTATTTCTATAAAAATTAATATGTTGAATTAATCCATATTCTTTACAGAGTGGCTCGATTTTGATTATTTATGAAAATGTATAATACAAATGGTAGATCAAAGAACTTTTTGTAAATCAATTCATTATTGCTTTTTCATAATTCTCAGTTATTATGGCTAATACTGTTATTAAGATTCAACATATATAAAAAATTTATTAATTGATGTTGTTTCATAAATAGAGAATTGAATAAGTATAACTAGTATGACATTGATCTTGAATTGATTAAAACAGTTATTGCTGATAAACGATAGCTATCATCTTATTCATGCTTAAAAATTATTACTTTGAGGGAGGGATTTAAGATGGAATGGTTTGCATTCGCATTATTGGGAATGATTTTTTACTCAGTTGCAGGATTGCTGGATAAGTTTCTTCTCAGCAGCTATACCGACGATTCCAATGCGTATATTGTATGCCAGGTATTGGCTTCTCAGCTCTTTACCATCCCGGTGTTTTTAATATCTGGTGCCGACTTTGTGTACCCGCAAACCCTCTTTGCTCTTCTCTTCGGAAGCTTGCAGGTATTTCCCTGCTTTTTTTATATGAAGGCCTTAGCGATTGAAGAAATTTCTAAAGTATCGGCGCTGGAATATGTGTATCCATTATTTGTATTCATAGGCTCCGCACTTATTTTAGGAGAGGTTCTGGAGATGAGACATTATGCAGGTGGGCTATTGCTTCTCGTTGGCACTCTACTCATATCCCGCAATAAAAAATCGTCTGATCTAACTGATTTATACAGTTATGGCTCTACGAACAATAGCTTGATCAGCAAGCAGTTAGGACAATTTATCAGTTCCCTCTCACCTGCCATCAAGCCATTCCTGTCGTACTGGGTCTTAACTGCCGCCTATTATCTTTCCCTCAAATATCTGCTCATCTCCATCGATGAGTGGAATCTCTACATCTGGTCATCTCTGGGCAGTCTTATAGCGGTCTTGCCACTTATGGCATTCTCGTCCATCCGTGGCGAAGTCAAGAGCTTCTTTGGTCAGGGTGGCTTGGCCGTGGGAGCTTTGATCTCAGAGGAGACGTTCCAATTCCTGGGGATCATCTTCTCTATTTTTGCCTATGCCATCGGATCGGTTACCCTGGTATCAAGCATAGGGGCACTTCAGCCCATCATGACTGTGCTCATCATCCTGGGCCTGGGAGTGCTCACCCCGAAGCTGGCTAATGTGATTAATGAAAAAACAGATTGGTGTTCCTTGAAACAAAAGGGATTCTCATTTCTTGTGGTGGCGATAGGCATATACTTTGTGAGCTGACCCAAAATGATCAAAGCTCTCGCATAGCGTCCTGGTAGCACTGGTAGGCGCCATTGCTGAAGCAGACGGCGATGATCTCAATCTCGCTGTTATTCTTCTGGAAGGCCTTCATCTCTCTAAGGGCAATGCGACAGGCTCGCTCCATTGGAAAACCATAAACACCGGCACTTATTGCCGGGAAAGCTATGCTCTTTATGCCGTACTGCCTACCCAGGTTCAGAGAGTTGCGGTAGCAGCAGGCCAATAGGTCGTCCTCCCCGTCGTCTCCGCCCTGCCAGATGGGTCCTACGGTATGAATGATCCATCTTGCTGCTAGACGGTATCCTCGAGTGATACAGGCCTCGCCCGTAGGGCAGCCTCCGATGCGACGGCATTCCTCCCAGAGCTGTGGGCCTGCAGCATTATGAATCGCACCATCCACGCCTCCGCCTCCCACAAGAGAGTTGTTGGCGGCGTTGACGATTGCATCGACCTTGAGAGTGGTGATATCAGCCACTAATACGGATATCCGGTCAGAATCTCTGGGATGCCGATCCATATCTTGGACTTCCTCCTTGCATGGGTTTTTATATAACCTTCGAGCTCATAAACCTTTTTTAATCTATGCCGAAGATGATTGCCATGTCGATAAAAAACGTCTCATCAAAGCGATTCTCTCTCCAGGTCATCCTGACTATTGTGCTCTGGGCAGCTATGGTCTTTGCCGCGCAGGGCAGCTCTGATTTAGTCCAGGAAGAGACGATTCCCCTCTTCGGCTACGAGATCATCAATGTCTATCCGCACAGCAGTATGGCATTCACTCAAGGGTTGGTTTATGATGATGGACTGCTCTACGAAGGAACGGGGCTGTACGGGCGATCGAAGCTATGTCGTGTCGAACTGGCAACCGGCCGGATTCTGGATCAAAAGAACCTGGATAGCAGCTTATTCGGAGAAGGCATAGCTCTCTGGAAAGATCGCATCATTCAGCTTACCTGGCAGTCAGGCCTGGGTCTGGTCTATGGCAAGGAGAATATGACAGAGATCGGAAACTTCAGCTACCAGACGGAAGGCTGGGGCATAACCACCGACAACAAGAGCCTGATTATGAGTGACGGCACAGATGTTTTGCATATTCTCGATCCTGAGAGCTTTAAGGAATTGGGCCGGATACTGGTCACAGCCAATGGCAAGCCGCTGCAGGGCCTAAATGAGCTGGAGTATATCAAAGGGCAGATCTATGCCAATGTCTGGCCTACAAATTGGATTGCGATAATATCTCCTGAGAGCGGCGAGGTGAAGGGCAAAATAAAT
>JAQTYS010000176.1 GCA_028688175.1 Methanothrix sp.
GAAGATGGGCTTTGAGGTAAAGGTAGGAGAGCATATCTCCCGGAGGGAGATCCTGGGAAAGCTGGTGGACATTCTCTTTGAGAGAAACGACCTTGACCTTTCTCCTGGCCGCTTCCGGTCGAAGGGCGACACCATCGATCTGGTACCCGGCTATTTCAACAACATCATCCGAATCGAGATGTTCGGGGATGAGGTGGAGAGGATCTCTGAGGTTGACCGGCAGACGGGCCATCTTGTAGAGGATATGAATTATTTCTTCGTCTATCCGGCACGCCATTATGTGATCCCGGAGGAGGAGCAGAAGGCAGCCATAGAGACCATCCTGGCAGAGCTGGAGGAGCGGCTGCCGCAGCTGGACATGATCGAAGCCCACCGGCTCAAGCAACGCACGTTGCACGACATGGAGATGATCTCGGAGACGGGCAGCTGCAAAGGCATCGAGAACTATTCTCGCCACTTCGACCGCCGCCAGCCTGGCGAGGCGCCCTACTGTCTGGTTGACTATTTTCCGGATGATTTTCTGCTGGTCATCGATGAGAGCCACCAGACCCTGCCACAGCTACGAGCCATGTACAATGGCGATCGGTCTCGAAAGAAGAGTTTAGTGGACTATGGTTTTCGTCTGCCCAGCAGCTACGACAACCGGCCCCTGCGTTTTGATGAGTTCGAGCAGCACATGAAAAATGTGATATTCGTGTCTGCCACGCCTGGTGACTACGAACTGCAGAATTCCAGTCAGGTAGTGGAGCAGATCATTCGGCCCACGGGCCTGCTCGATCCTCTGGTTGAGATCCGGCCTATTGAGGGTCAGGTAAGAGATGTGATGACAGAAATCCACCACGTAGTAGCGAAGGGCGACCGGGCACTGGTGACAACGCTTACCAAGCGCCTGGCTGAAGAGCTCACCGACTTTCTGGCTCAAAATGATATCAAGGCCCGCTACCTTCACTCAGACATAGATACCCTGGAGAGGACAGAGATCATCCGCGAGCTGCGCCTGGGCAAGTTCGACGTCCTGGTGGGCATAAACCTGCTCCGTGAGGGGCTGGATATCCCAGAGGTGGGCTTCATCGGCATTCTAGATGCAGATAAAGAGGGTTTCTTGCGGGATGAGAAGAGCCTCATCCAGACCATTGGCCGGGCCTCCCGTAATGCCAACTCCCGCGTGGTCCTTTACGCGGACCGGATGACCGGCTCCATCCTCGCCGCCGTGCAGAAGACAGAGCAGCGCAGGGCGCTGCAGATGGCCTACAACCAAGAGCACGGCCTCGTTCCTCGGACTATCAAGAAACCCATCCGGGAGAAGGTGGTGGAGATCACTGATACCAGGCACATTCCCAAGTCTGAAATCCCCAATGTGATCATTGAGCTGGAGGCGGAGATGAGGGAGGCTGCGGAGAGGCTGGAGTTTGAGAGAGCGATACAATTACGGGACACGGCGCGCAGGCTGGAAAGGGATATGAAAGTGGCGTGAGATTCGCCTCACTTCATTTTGCCAATGTCTCAAACTCAGAAACAAAATTAACTCTCTAAAACACCGAAAACATGCATTTCCCCAAATCCGACATGTCGACAGCCTTTTATTCTCTCCTTGGCCGGATTATCGGAGACTGCCCAGATATTGCCAAAAGAAACTGCGGTGATGGATAATTGGATAGCGATGAAAAATCTTACGACGATCAAAATCAAAAAGAGATGACTAAAGGCGTTTCCTTATTGATCGGAGAGCCAAAAAAGGCTATTTTGAAGCTCTCCGGCCCAATGATCGTCGCCATGCTGATTCTTGCTGCCTATAATCTGGTAAACGCCGTCTGGGTCTCAGGCCTGGGATCTGATGCCCTGGCAGCAGTTGGGTTTGTGAGCCCCATTTTTATGGTGGTGGTGGGCCTCTCCAATGGCCTTGGCGCCGGCGTATCTTCTTGCATCTCCCGCAGAATTGGAGCTAGAGACAAGAGCGGCGCAGACAATGCGACCATGCATGCCCTGCTCTTAACGATCATCGTATCTGTGATAATAACCCTCGTCCTCCTCTATTTTCTCGAGCCGATGCTTCTGGTTATCGGCGCGGGAACGGCTCTTGACCTCGCCCTCGAATACGGCAATATCGTCTTTGCGGGAAGCATATTGATAGTCTTCACGAACACAGCATATGCGATTTTGAGGGGTGAGGGGGACACAAAACGCACCATGTATGCCATGGGAGCAGGATCGCTGATCAATGCCGTTTTGGACCCCATCCTGATCTATTGGGCGGGGCTTGGAATCGCAGGAGCGGCATGGGGTACTATCATCTCACTAATCCTGGTTTCGGCAGTTCAAATTTACTGGCTGATCATTAAGAAAGACACCTATGTCTCCATCTCCCGCAAATCCTTTGTTCCGAGCATGGGCGTGATGAAGGACATTCTTCAGGTGGGGATACCGGCAAGTCTTGAGTTCCTGCTCTTCTCGATAGATGCAATTATCATCAATTGGATGCTGGTCCGAGTTTCAGGCATAGACGCAGTGGCCGTTTATACCGCCGGTTGGCGGGTGATAATGATCGCCATCATTCCTTTGATCGCCATTGCCACCGCAGAGATTTCGGTTGCGGGAGCTGCCATCGGAGCCAGAAGATATGAAAATCTACCAATCATCCACAATTATTCGACGAAGCTGGGATTTTTCATCGGAACGGCCACGGCTATCATTACCTGGATTTTGGCACCACAGATAACCACGTTCTTTACCTATACCTCGGAGAGCGCTCACCTGGCACCAGTGATGATTGCATTTATGCATGTCATGTGCCTGTTCTATCCTTTTGTCTCGCCCGGCATCATGTCCGCCTGTCTCTTCCAGGGAGCGGGTAAAGGGCTTACCTCTCTCATGCTCAATATGATGCGCGATGTGATTCTCATAACCATGTTGTCTTTTGTTCTGGGCATGGTCCTGGGATTTGGTCAGGAGGGCATCTGGTGGGGAATTGTCTTTGGCAACATCAGCGGGAGTCTTTTTGCTTACCTGTGGGCCAAGCTGTACATAACGCGGCTGGTGAAGGATAGAAAAGCTGCATGTACATCTTCATAATGATCCGGCCCCATTCCCTGGGCCTTCCACCAGGCTGCCCGCAAGCTTGTAGATCTGACCGGACGCCCACCTCTCTTCCTTCCGCCAAATAGCAGGATTAGCATTTCCAATTGACGGCAAGATCGACTATCAAAGCCGCTATTAAGCCAAGACCGAAAATACAATATAATAATATAAATATCTTGGGCAGAGCCTGCTCTTTATCTGAGAAATTCAAGCCGTGGATAGAATGACTTCCGCTCGATCCATCCATAGGATATATCAATTCCTCCCGATGATACATATTTTCTATTCCACTCATCTTTTTTTCCATATCTTTGAGCACATTTATGCGAAATCCGACTAGCTTTTTATAGTTGGATAAAAGCTCACTCCATCGCCTGGAGATGATGATCCCGGAGACGATCAGAGGCACAGGCAATAAAAGCCTCCAGACTCCTGTTGCCCCCAAATCCTTGATCAAAAGTCCAATGGCCACGAGCAACAACGAATTGACGGCAACATAAGTATTAGAAATGGTCTGGCGTCGCTCGCTTAAACGAGCCGTATCCTCAATGAAAAGGCTATATTCTTCAAATTTATTGACCCTGTTATTGCTCATGCCGCTATTTTGCGTTTCCGTCAATTGCCTTCCTCCCCGTTATCTCGCATCCATTTTCTCAACAATCAATCTCAGATTTTCAGCTGCTTTTTTATCGCCATTCTCTTTGAACCGTTCTTGAATTAACCTCAGATTATTAATTGTAGTCTCAAAGTTCCAGGTGGCTTTGCCTTTCAGAATCAATTTATCCGCTGCTGCATTGGCAGTATCCCAATCATCTCCTAATACCGACACCTCAAGCACGGTAGCGATATCCCAGTAATCATTAGAAGCAAGGCCTCCACGCCGAACTAAAGCAAACTTCACAAGAGGATATAGTTCTTTGATAGCCGCATATGCCTTATCGCCTCCTTTCTCGAAGAGAAGAGTGAGTGCATTAACCCCTGGATAATAGTCCCTCGGGTCCTCCATGAAACCTTTGCTGTAGCATGCGATCGCTTCGTCCAGAGCTGCCCTTGCTTTTCCTGTATTCCCCGCTCCCTTAGCATCTTTATACAGATCTTTATAGACTCGCCCAAGAATTCCGCAGGTCTCCGGAGATTCACCATGCTCTTTTATCAACCCCTCCAGTATTCCAATCGCCCTATCCCTATCATCATTTTTATTTCTTCTATTCAGAGCAAAGGCCAACTGCTCCTGGACAGTCACGATCTCTCGGATGGAGGCGGGAAAAAGATCAACGATCCTGATCATATCATCATAGGGGTCCTTGAATTTTTCCGAGGCTACATCACGATAGGACAGGAGGAGATCAACCAGCAGCTCGGCAGGAGCTATGTTAAAGTCCCCGATAGATCTCTCAATTTCTTTTATATCGGATAACGCTGTTGTGCGGGATGGGTTTCTTCTTGCCTGCTCCAACTTTATCCGAATAGCGTTGATATGCAGCGCCCTATCCCTGAAAGTTTCAGTTGATTCGTGAGGGAGATCGATACCTGGAAATTTATGCAAGACCTGGAAGAGAGGGCTATCAGGCTCACAAGTGTCTTTTTTAGCATCTGCAATCTTCTTCTCCAGATTTTCCTTAAGGGCGATGGCATCCCTGTCGCTTAAGACGCCCTTATTGAGTTTGTAGGGCAGGGCTCTTAGGGGAGCTACATCAAAGGGCAGTTTTGTCTGAGATGAGAAAATGAGAATGGTGGATCTCGGTCTTGCGCAGTGCCTTATGCCCAGCTCATAGAAGACATTGGGATTTGCCAGGGTGAGATCAGCAATGACGATCTCCGCCAGAAGGAGACGCTCATACATTGAGAGGTGAATAAAGCCTCCAGAACGCTCCTCATCGGCACGAATTATTTCAACATTGCAAGCTAATGCGGCAGGCTTTATCGCCTTTTCATAGATATCATCGAAATCGATCTCTACTTTGCCGGCACGTTTCCTGCCAAATGGCATAGCCACGAAGACCAATGGTTTAAGGGGCATGAACATTCTCCTACTTGTGGCGTATTTAACTTGTAGGATCGCTAAGGTCGGATTTCGATGTTGTATCGCTATGAAGGCCTGCCCAAAAAGGCACTTACGAAATCACGGGAGAGATCAGGGCGCCACATCTTTTACTTTGGCATACAGGTACTGGTCGAGCATTCTCCCGTCCTTAAAGACTGAATCCCTCATGATTCCCTCAAGGGTAAAACCAGCCTTCTCAAGCACCCTGGCAGAAGCGACATTCGTGGTGTAGGGCTCTGCGAAGATACGGTGAAAGCCAAGGTTTGTAAAAGCGTATTCGCTCAACGCCCGTACTGCGGCAGTCATTATCCCATTGCCCCAGAAAGGCTCTGCCAGCCAGTATCCCAGCTCTGCGGTTAACCGGTGAACATCGCTCCCGGCCATCAGACCGATGCTTCCAATGGCCTCACCATCGAATGCAATTGCAAAATATGATCCGGGCTGCATTCGCATTGCCCGGTAGAGGAAAGCTTCTGCATCCGCCATCGTGTAGGGATGAGGAAAAGCATCTCGCAGGTTAATCCAGATATTTCTGTTACTGGCATACTGGACTATTGATGCCGCATCTTCCTTCTGCCAGTCTCGAAT
>JAQTYS010000009.1:0-18118 GCA_028688175.1 Methanothrix sp.
TAGTTCGGATACAACAGATCCATTTCACAAGGCTTGATGCCATCGTTGAAATGCGGGGAGAAAAAGTGAGACTGGCCGAGGCGCCCGAAAATCTGATATTCATGGACAAGGTGCTCTGCAAGAAGAGCTGATGCTAAAGTTCAACTATTTATCCCAAGAAAACCTATATTGTCGCATGCCCATCCTTCGCGAAGACAAGGACCTGAGAGAGGCCCTGACAAGCTGCCGCACCATCTGCGTGGTCGGCATCTCCCCTGATCCCTACAAGCCCAGCTACTTCGTCTCCGATGTTCTGCAAAGCCGTGGCTTCAAGCTCTATCTGGTCAACCCCAATTATGCAGGCCGCACCATTCTTGGTGAGAAGGTCTACGCTTGCATGGAGGACATTCCGGATGAGATAGACATTGTGGATGTGTTCCGAAGGCCCTCTGTGGTGCCTGCCTTAGCCGAGGAGGCCAAGCAGAAAGGCTTCAAGGTCTTCTGGATGCAGCCGGGAACAGAAAGCCCGGAAGCCATAAAGAAGCTTGATGAAGAAGGATACAAAGTAGTTGCAGGAAGATGCGCCAAGATCGAATCCAGCAGATTGTTGTGAGTGAATTATAATTAGATCTTAGATCTGATTAAATTTTTATTACAAATCTATAATTCTCTGCAAACAAGACCTTGTTAAGTATTGTCTCCAGAGACCGACAGAGCTTCTCGCTGCGTTGCTTGTCAGTGTTTATATCCGGCTGGTGGAAGATATAAACCAGGGCAGTACTGAGAAACTCAACCGTCTCGCTGGGATTTCCGATACACCAACGACCCCTTGCATTTCCTTTGATAACTAGATCAGATAGAATGGGAACTATTCGCTCAACAGTTGCCTTTTCCAGCTTAGCATGCATTACCGCATTTATATCTTGATGGATAAAGTCAATGAAATCATTACGCTGGGAGACGAACCCGAGAATTCCGTTAATAGCGGCATTAAGCCTGATCGCCTCATCGACCCCATCATCTGAAACGAGTTCTATAACATTCTGCTCCAGGACGGCAATGCTCTTCTCCACAACCGCCTCCAATATATCCTCTTTGGAGCGGAAGTAGTAGTAGAGAGTTCCCTGTGCTATATTAAGCTCCTTGACAATGTCACTGATCGCGGTATGCTCGTATCCCCTCTCCATGAAGAGATGCTCGGCAGTATCGATCAATTCACGTCTCCGCTCTTCCGGGTCCTTGCTAATGCGTTTCATATCTCGCCATCAGCTCTTGCAGGCACCACTAGAACCGGAATGTGGGCGTGGCGAACCACTCTCTCGGCAACACTGCCCAGCAGGAACTTTGTAAGACCGCTTTTTCCAATTGTGCCAAGCACAATCAGGTCGAATCCCTTATCGCTGCAAAGCTTGAGAAGCTCCTCTCCAGGATCGCCTTGTGCAATCGTTCTTTCATAAGCCACCCCTGCGTCACGGGCCTTATCTCCAATTTCCTCCAATGCCTCACTGCCTTCCTTGAACATAAGTTCCATCAGATTGTCTTTGATTCCAGGCATTGCCGCATAGCCGGGAAGCTGAGCCAGTCTATGCACATCTACAACATAGACTGCCGTCACCACTGCCCCCGCACACTTAGCGATGGAAATGGACATATCCGCAGCTTGCATGCTCGTATCGGAACCATCGGTGGCTATCAATATGTTATTCAGCATAATAATCAAACCTCACTAATATTCCCTTTGAGGTCTTTCTTCTCATGATCACTGAGCAGGCAGCCGCAAGAGCCTTCCTTGGCCAAGGCGCAATTGCAGGGCTCGATATGAATAGTAACTGTAGTGCCGGGATAGTGCTGCTTAATTGAACAGGTAATCATGTCGGCAATGCGATGTGATTCGTCCACTGACATTGATGCATCGACTCTGATGTGAAACTCAACGAAGCGACTGGACCCAGCTTTTCGGGTGCGCAGTCGATGGAAACCCCGAATGGTTGGAGCGAACACGCTTATGTGCCTTCGCACATCGTCTAACTCTTCTGGAGGAAGACCCACATCCACCAGGTCGCGGGCGGATTCAACCGTCAGATGATAGGCAGCTCTTATGATCAGCAGAGCAACTCCAATTGCGGCCATCGGGTCCACCCATCGCAGATCAACTCCCGGAAGAATGAGCCCTCCTGCAAAGATGATAGCCAGGCCCCCGAAGACGCCAAGCGAGGTGTATACATCGGTTCGCAGATGCCATGCATCCGCCATCAGTGCAATGGAGTCTGTCTCCTTGCCAACTTTAAAAAGATTCTTAGAAACAAATATATTCGCCATAACGGAAATCAACATTACGGCAACGCCAAGCCATGCATCATCCATTGGCTGTGGATTTTTCAGCTTTTTTACTGCCTCAAAGATGATCCAGCCTGCTGCGAGGAAAATGAGCAAAGCTTCAACCGTTCCTGAGACATTCTCAACCTTGCCATGCCCAAAGGGATGATTCTCGTCTGCCGGTTTGCCGGATTTTTTTACGGCAAACAAGGCAATGATGGCTGCCAGCAGGTCCACTCCCGAATGAATGGCCTCAGAGATCACGGAGACCGATCCAATCAACATTCCTACAACAAGTTTGAGAATCACAAGACTGGAATTCGAGATAACGGAAAGCAAAGCCACGTTTGACTTTCGCCTATTTTTCTCTGCATCATTGATTTCCATATTTCGTTTCTCTTGCGATATGACTGACCGTCAGTCATCGTATTAGTATATGATGGTCCTGCTAGTGGGACCAGGGGCCTGGGATAGGAACAAAAAAATTAGTAAAGACCAAATCAATTTCTTCGCCGCAATAAACCAAAAGCGGCTAACGTGGCCAAAATGCCTAAAGCGGCCTCAAATCCCGGTTGCTGTTTAATCTGTTCGCTCACCTGCTTCTTCAGCTCCTCTGTTGCCTTCTGTTGAAGCTGTTCGGGAGTCAGGTTCTGACTTATCTGGTTGATTTTTGCGGTCGCCTGCGCGGTAAGATTGTCTTTGGTGGCATTGAGATCCTGGGCAATATGCTCTTGGGTTAGATTTCCGTCGAGTGCATGCTCTATAGCCTTCTGCTGGATCTGCTGTCCTGCGGCATTGACCTGTTCCTGGAGCGAACCGGCAGCAGCCTCAAGGGGATTTTGGGCCGCTGCATTTGAGATCATTGCGAAAAGGACGGCCATGAGAATCAAATATAATATCTTCATATCTCTTATCACCAATTTTCCAACTTTTTTCAATACCACCTGAATAACTATTGTTAACCTAAAAGGCTTTCGCTTCATATTCATTACTAGTCAAAATATTCGCATTAGCAAAAGCTAAATAGCCAGGCCGAAAGTAACCCATTCAATGTTCTCCGGCTGGGACGAATACAACCTCATAAACAAGCAACTCGCCGAACTGGTGAGAAGCCTGCCAGATTCTCCCCTGGGGGAGATAATCAGCTATGTGCTCTCCACTCCGGGAAAAAGAGTTCGGCCCCTTATCCTGGTATTCTCCGCACAGGCCATGGGCGGCAGCGCTGCTTTGGCCCTGAACGCGGCTATGGCCATTGAGCTGGTTCATGCCGCCTCCCTGGTGCATGACGACATCCTCGACCATGGATTAGAGAGAAGAGGATCGCAAAGCGCATTGCAGCGTTTTGGCCCGCAAGCCTCTCTCCTAGCAGGAGACTGGCTCATATCCCGATCTATAGAGTTGATGTCTCATTACAGCCAGCCGGTAATAAGCACCTTTGCCTCGGCCTGCATGGACATGTCGGAAGGGGAACTGATGGATTTGTCTTACGCCTCTTCCCAGGATGAATACTACCAATGCATCTCCAAGAAGACCGCATCTCTTTTTTCCGCATCTGCCAAGATGGGCGGACTCATAGCCGGAGCCAGTGCGCAGGATGTGGCCAGGTTGGAGAGTTATGGGACTCACCTGGGTCTGAGCTATCAGGTCCTGGACGATCTGGAGGAATTCCTGGGGCTGGATCAGGGAAAATCGTCCAAGAATGTTTCAGTTACCCTTCCTATAATCTACAGTAAGCAGTATCCGGATGATGTAGCAAGGCAGATGTGCGTTAAGGTCATTGACGAGCACAGCAACCTCGCAAAAAAAGAGCTTTCACTCTCATCAGGGCGCTATGAGATGTTATCTCGCCTGGAGAGCATCGTAGACGAGATGACGCACCGGGGACTAGAGAGATGCAGATTGCAAAAAAGCCTCTGCTGAGGGTCGAGGCCTTTCCAGAAGGAAGAGGCATCCGGCTGGCTGCCCGCGGGGCGTTGGCGCCTTTGGCCCGACCGGTCATGGACAGGATCAATAAGATCTTCATTGATGAGAAGCCGATAAGCAGCGGTCCGGACAAGTTCATCTTCTCCACCTGGGTTCCGCCAGCGCCAAGCCGGGCCTTTGATCGCATGCTCTCTGCCCAGGTGGCAGCTCTAACTCGCCGCCCAGTTCCGGATCAGTTTTCCATAGCTGTCATGAGGGCCTGCCCCAATGACTGCATTCATTGCAGCGCTCCATCCCGTCAGGGAGAGATACTGGAAAGCAATGTCGTAAAGGATGCCATATTCCAGGCCATGGATATGGGCTCATACCTCATAACCTTTGACGGGGGCGAGCCCATGTTGAGAAAAGATCTGCCCGATCTGGTCGCCTCCGTGGATGAGCGGGCCATTGCCACCTCATTTACCAGCGGCTACCATCTCACAGCCCCGCTGGCGCGCCAGCTAAAGAACGCGGGGCTTTATGCCGTGCGAATCAGCATCGATAGCCCATTCGAAAAGGAGCATGACCGGGTGCGGGGCCGCGCCGGTGCCTTCTCTGATGCGCTCGATGGCGTTAAAAATGCGCTGGATGCAGGCCTACTGGTGGACCTCTTCATGGTGACCTCTCCCCACAACATCGACCATCTGGAGGATGCTTTTTCTCTGGCCGCGAATCTGGGGGTGCATGAGCTCTCCTTTTACGAGATTGTGGCTGTGGGCCGCTGGGCTTCGCATGAGGATGAGGTGCTGACAGACGATGATGTCCTGCGCCTCGAGCGCTTCCACAAGGAGAAGAATCGAGCCCCTGGTCCCAGGGTCACGGCTCTGCCCTACCTGCTCAGCCCGGAGATGTTCGGATGCTTTGCCGGGCGAAGATGGATTCATGTAGATGGAGCAGGCGAGGCCCTGCCCTGCGCTTATATGCCGCGGTCATTTGGGAATATTAAAGAGAAGAGCCTGAAGGAGATCTGGAAGGAGATGACTCACTATCAATGGTTCCAGGGGCGGTGCTCCTGCCAGATGAGAGATCGGGAGTTTCGAGAGGCGCATCGCAGCATATTGGGAAAATAGTTCCCTGAACCGGGAGGTTTGGTAAATGTTCAATTTGAGAAAGATCATGTTAATGCTTGCTGCAATTGCCTGCATTATGGTTGGTGCCTGTGCATCACCCACCCCAATAGTAATAGAGCCGGCCGGCATGGACCTGTCCCTGGATGGAATGCAGATATCCGATCCTGAGCACACTGCTGAATACATGGCAAAAACGGGCGGCACGGCCCAGCCCGGCCTGCAGACTTATGGCCGCAATCTGGCCGGCAATTGGAGCTTTGAGCTGAAAAACATGAAATCCATTCCCATAGGCAACATTGAGCTGCGACTCCACCAATCGGAAGCGGCCCTCTTCGGCACGGGAGTTATCAAGCAGGGCTTGAACCGGCAGATGGCCACCGCTGAGGGCTCACTTCTGGAAGGAAACGCCATGATCCTCAATGTCGTATCCCTGGACAATGTCTTCCTCTACCGAATGACGCTCAACAGCGCTGACGGCAACAGCACGTCTGGAGCCTTCACCCTCTACCTGCCCACAGGCGAGGCACCGGTGAAAGGGTCGGTGTCCGGCGGCAGAAGCGATTGGAGACGGATCAGTTGAGACGATAAACCTCTCTCCAGGCCATTTCATTGGATGCATTCTTGGCTATTCTCCCATTTTCCTATCTTCCTATCCGATGAGGCTCTTTCCATCAATCGCTTTCGGTTGGGGGATGCCAAGAAGCTGTAGTGCCGTTGGCGCGATATCCGCCAGGATGCCGTCCTCGCGCAGGCTGTACTTCTGGCCGTCGTTTATTATCAGCGTGAAGGGCACAGGATTAGTGGTATGAGCCGTATGCGGCTGGCCGGTTGTCAGATCGATCATCTTCTCTGCATTGCCATGATCAGCAGTCAGCAGCACATAGCCGCCTTTCTTGAGTATCTCGTCGACTACTTGCCCCACGCAGCCGTCCACAACCTCGACAGCCTTGACAGCAGCATCGAATATGCCGGTGTGGCCCACCATATCAGGATTGGCGAAATTAAGAACGATAAGGTCGTACTTGCCGCTTTGGATGCGCCCTATCACCTCATCTCTGACCAGCAAGGCGCTCATCTGCGGCATTAGATCGTAGGTGGCAACTTTAGGAGAAGGTATGAGGCATCGGTCTTCTCCTGGATTGGGCTCCTCCTTTCCGCCGTTAAAAAAGTAAGTGACATGAGCATATTTCTCAGTCTCGGCTATGCGTAGCTGTGTGAGGTCCGCTCTGCTAATCACCTGGCCGAGAGTGTCCTCCAGGTTTTGTGCCGGAAAGGCGATAGGCACTTTTAGTGTGGCATCGTACTGGGTCATGCAGGTGTAGAAAACCCTGATCGGCTTTGGGGCAAAGCCCTGAAAATCCTTATCCACAAAGGCTCTGGTGATCTCACGGGCTCTATCCGGCCGGAAATTGAAGAATATGATGCTATCTCCATCCTTGACCAGCCCCTCATCGTCGACCAGGGTGGGCAGGAGAAATTCGTCATTCTCGCCTCGTAGGTAGCCCTTTTCCACTGCATCCCTGGCAGTAGCGGCTCGCAGACCAACTCCATCGGTAAGGCAGCGATAGGCCTTCTCCACTCTCTCCCAGCGTTTGTCTCTGTCCATGGTGTAGTAGCGACCCGAGATTGTAGCCACCTTGCCAGTGCCGATCTGCTGAAGCTTACCCTCCAGCTCCTGCAAATAAGTGAGAGCACTTCGGGGAGGCACGTCCCTGCCGTCCAAAACGGCATGCACATAAACATTCATCAGGCCCATCTTCCTGGCCATCTCCAGGAGCGCATAGAGATGGGTATTGTGGCTGTGCACTCCTCCGTCAGAGAGAAGGCCGATCAGATGAAGGCTGGAGCCTCTTGCTTTTTCCATTGCCCGCAGCAATACCTCGTTCTCGGCGATTGTACCCTGCTCCACAGCCAGGCTGATTCGGGTATAGTCCTGGTAGACGATTCGGCCGCCTCCAATATTGAGGTGGCCCACCTCTGAATTTCCCATCTGGCCGCGCGGCAATCCCACGGCAAGGCCGGAAGCGGCAAGAGTGGTCGTCGGGTAATTCTTCCAGAATCGATCCAGGTTGGGCTTATTCGCCCTGGCTATGGCATTGCCCTCAACTATTGGGCTTATACCGAAGCCGTCCATGATTATGATTGCTAAGGGCTTCATCTCAGGGTTATCATAGTTGCAGCGGATATATTAGATCTGCTCTTTGAAACCCTCTTTGCCGATGAGCGGAACGAAGATCACGCCCATCTTCTCCTCAATAGAAAAACCGTTCTTTCTTGTCACCAGATAAAGCTCCTGATAGTCCCGGCCCACGGGCAGTACCATCTTGCCGCCCTCCTTCAATTGCTGCTTGAGCGGCTCTGGCACCTTGGGAGCAGTTGCAGCCACGCTAATGCGATCGTATGGCGCATGCTCTGCCAGGCCAAGGCTTCCGTCTGCCTCGATCATGGTCACATTCTTTATGCCGGCACTTTCCAGATTCCTCTTGGCCGCAGCCACCAGCTCCGGCTTGCGCTCCACAGAATATATCCATCCATTGGGGCCCACCATTTCCGCCATCACTGCAGCATGATAGCCGCTGCCGCCGCCTACCTCCAGGATAATCATTCCCGGCTGCAGATCGAGAAGATCGCACATTATGGCTACCATGTGAGGAGCGGATATGGTCTGACCATGTCCTATGGAAAGAGGCGTGTCTTCGTATGCCCGGCTTTGCAGTGCAACGGGCAGGAAGAGCTCTCTGGGAACGCGGGACATGGCTGATATGACCGATTCTTTTACGTTGCCCTGCAGGCTGCCCAGGAGCTGCTCTTTGTTCAAAGCTCTCGACCCCAAACCCTCTGTATATCTTTGGCTTCAGCTCTATCGGCAAAGCCCTCGCCGCGCAGCTTCATCTTAACGATGACGAATTTGAAGCCTTCTACCTTTCTGGCTTCCCCAACCTCAAATGCCTCATCGCCGGCAACAAGGATCTTAAGCGAATGGGTCTTGCCGTTTCGATAGACAGAGATCTTGAGCGGCACCTCATCCGTGGCCCGGGCCCAGACAGTCAATACTCTCTCAGCCGGAGCGCTGCCCACCCGGCGATCTGTCTCCAGAGATGCGATCTGTGTCATGACCACATCCTTTGCAGGATCGTCAACCAAAAGCTCATCACCCACGCTCAGCACCTCTTTGGCCGGGATTTTGATGTAGTAAGGCTCAGATTGCTCGTCACTGCTTACGATGACTTTGAGGTTGACCAGCCGCTCGCGTTCCACCTGAACGGAATGAACCGTCTCGCATTCAACGCATCGCACTAGATTCTCCTGGCCGGATTTGATCAATGAATGCTCTGTATCGGCACCACAGGTAGGACAGAAGATCTGATCATCAAGCATAGCATATTATTATTCCACAGAGTATTTAAAGTATGGCGGCCAGCCGGCCTGCCGCTCATGGCTCTCTTCCCGCGGCGCAGATGATGCAACGAAGGACCGGGATTGATCACTTGGTTTTTCATGAATTGCATATTTTTAACGAGGGAAAAATTTTTTAATGAAGACGAAATATCTATACGTATGAAAGAAGTTATTAATGAGAAGGGCTGCGCTCCGGATCACGGCTTGGATGAATGCTGCAATATTGCCGAGAGCATGATCGAGGAGATTCATCAGATTGCATTGCCAGGGTTTTCCATGGCACCCTCTGCTAACAGAAGGCATAAGGGCTCGCTTAGGGAGAGGCTTCTTCGTCAGATAAGAGCGGCCAGAAAGGTGGCGATGGTATGATCCGAAGGTAATTCGATCAAGATATATCTTAATTAATCTGCAAAGATCAAAAATTCAAATCATGAAAAATTATTTTTAGTATGTAAGGTGCATTTTTTATTACACGAAAACTATTTATATTAATCTAGTTACTAATTTAGTTGTGGACACCGACTCTAAAGCCTGCTCTATTCCGCAATCATGCTCTGAGGTGGAAGTAGACCTCAAGAGGCTGGACCGCATGCTTCAGGCAGCCCACCGCAGCTCCATCGAGATAAAGGACAGCTACGACTTTTACGTTCTGGCATTAAAGGAGTTCAACAAAGAAAACCTCGCCGAGTCGTATCTCTACTGCGATCGGGCCAGGTACGAGCTTACCTCTGCCATCAATGATGCTAAGATCAAGATCAAGGGCACTCGTCTTCACAGCCTGCGCACCCTTTCATACTTCTTCAAGCTTTACGGGCTTTATGCGGTGATCTTCGCCTCTCTGGCGGTCATTCTCTTCAGTTTCCTGATCACCAGATTCTCAGAGGTGAGCATTCTGGGCGTGCCCCTCTGGTCCTCGTTCTTCGCGGGCCTGGGATCCTCCGCCCAGATCTTGACAGGAATTGCCGACGACCTGCGCCGCTATGGCATGGCCTCGCGCTACAAAAGGCTCTGGTACATGGCATTGCCTCTGCTGGCCATGGTATTCGGCTACATGGCCTATCTCTTCGTCGGCTCGGGCTTCATTGCCCTTGACGGCAGCACAGATAGCCGGATGTTTTCCATCATGTTCATCTGCTTCCTGACGGGATTTCTCACCAAGTGGCTGATCAACCGGCTGTCGCGAATGTCCAGGGATATTTGAATTACACCTTTCAATATGAATAATTTAGACTATATAAAAATAGGACGGACGCGATATATTTTTGGGACTCCACACTTAATCTTCGAAAGGACAAATATATATAAACTAAGCTTTTTTTCTGGTTAGCATCCATTAAGAAGGGCAAAGAATATTGGTGCGGTTACAGACGGCTGACGGCAAGATCAATGAATAATGGATTACAAAATGTGGAAGAGAATGGGACAAGGAGCCTGAGCCAGACCAAGAATGCGACCACCTGATGTGCGCAATCCACAATGCAGAACATTGGTAGCTACATAGAGGAATGAGTGGAATCTTCGCGGCTTTTGCAGCTATCATCCTTGGTATTGCACAATTGTTCCGATTTGGTCCTCCAATATCTTTATTGGTCCTTTCAGTGATCTTCGCCTTCTTGGCAATCTTAATCTGGATCTGCAGTCGTGAAGAAAAAGGTCGGTGGGATGAGCTAAACGAATTCAAGAATAATGGAACTATCAATGGCATCATCGCAAGCCAAATCTTCGATAGTACATGAGACAGAATCCACCTAACATTCCTAGCACGGCACAGCCACGTAGATGTTGTGCTTGTTGCTCACAATCTGCACCCGCACGCTGCCCTGCTTGACCGGGCAGTCCATCACCGAGACCACCCGGTTTTTGGCGACGCCCAATTGTTCTCCGCTCACCCAGCCGGGAGCCTTGATCTCCACCCATGTCTTCTCCTTCTTCTCAAAGACCGTGGGAATCGTGGGCCGCCTCTCAATCCCAAAGTCCTGCGCCTTGAGGCGGAGCGGTATGGAGAACTGCTTCTCCCATCCGGCCATGCTGCGATTGTAAAACTGCCACCAGTTCTGGGCCTTCACCTTGCCAGGCGAGCGGCCCAGCCGGTAGTGCTCGAATTTTTGAATACCAAGAGGCGGCCACCTCTTTCCCGCGCCGATCGACTGAGCGAAGGAAATCAGCTCCGGCATATCCTCGTCGTTGACGCCCGGAATTAAAACGGGCGCAATCAAGAGGTCGATCTTGCTCTGAGCAATGCTCTTTGCCGCCTGCTTTATCTTTTCGATGTCAAATCCGGGCATGCCCGCCAGGAAGGCGGCCTTCTCCGGCTGCAGGGAATGAATGGAGAGGTTTATCCGATCCAGGCCGGCCTCTGCGAGAGCAGCTATTCGCTCATCATCAAGCAGCGTCCCATTGCTCTGCATGGAGACAACCCCTACATCTTTTATGGCCTTGAGCCGCTCTACCAGAGGCACAATATCCGGATAGAGCATGGGCTCGCCAGGTGAATCGATGTGGCACTCCACCCCCGACCCCTTGAAGGGGGCGATCTCCTCCACCGCCTCCATCA
This sequence comes from Methanothrix sp., assembly GCA_028688175.1. Classification (GTDB taxonomy): domain Archaea; phylum Halobacteriota; class Methanosarcinia; order Methanotrichales; family Methanotrichaceae; genus Methanothrix. The sequence continues at coordinate 11,281 of JAQTYS010000009.1, forward strand.
GATAGTCCAGCTCCACCTGGTAGTCGGTGACGCGCGAGCGCGTGTGCGGCCCCGCGTCCACCGAACAGAAGGGGCAGTTAAGGTTACAGCCGCAGCTCGGCCTGATCTGTAGCAAGCTGCTGCCCCGGTCGACCACGCCGAAGTAGATGCACCCCACCAGGGGAATTTGCGATTGACGAGTTATGTGAAAGAGAGACATTTGAGATCCTTTGCAGCTATGAGTTTTGCACTCCAGCTTTAAACTGTTTCCATCGTGCTGTTACCAAGCCTGCCCGGCGCTCTGGGCGCTCGGGCCAACCCGCGCGTTTTTTCGCGCGCGGCAACCCCAGAAGAACAGAATGAAGTAGAAAACACTGATTAATCAGAGGTACAAAACCCTAAATAATGGCTAATGAGTGTTTGAAGGATTGCGAGTACCAGTTACTATCTCCGTCCATACGGGCACACGTAGAGACACAACCCGCATACTCCGTAGCCCGTCTTCTCCTCCAGCTCCTTCAGGTACCTCTCGCACACTTTTGCATCATATCTTGCCTCTCGAGGTTCATCTTCCCGGAAGGGCCGTCCGGTGAACGCGGCCTGCGGGCAGATTTCCACGCACTTTTGGCACTCTTTGCAGCGCTCAGCCATTGCTTCTCCCGTTGTTTTCAGCGGCGCATCGGTCAGCACCGTAGCCCAGCGCACACGCGGTCCCGCTTGGGGAGTGATCAGCAGGCAGCTTTTGCCGATCCAGCCAAGACCAGCCAGATGTGCCGCCAGCTTATGGGAGAATATGGCGGCCACTCGTTCATCGACCACAGCGCGCTTTGAAGCAGGGATAGGCAATGCCCGGTAACCCTGGCGCTGCAGCGAGCTGCTGAGGCGCAGGGCGATGCTGTCCAGGAGGTCGTTTACTGTGTCGTAAGCGTGGTGCCTGTATTCCATCGCCACGGCCTTATCGCTCCGTTTCGGTAGCTGGTCCACGATGGGGTTAAGCAGGGCAATTCCTATGGAAATCGCCTTGGGATATTGGGCCAGACGCTCTCCACCCTGCCACAAAATGAAATCGCGGGCAGGCGTAAGATCGGCCACGCCGTAGAAGTCTGCACCCCAATCCTCAGCGTTCCCCCTAATCCTGGCGTCCAATTGCATAGCTTGATAATTCATCCATTGCTCAATAATAATAGCTGCGGTGAGACCGTCGTTTCGATGAGGCCACGACATTTCAGCGATATATGCTGTGTTGAATAACTTTGCCAAATCCACAAGCGTTAGATCTCTTTAGGCCTAAACTTCGTATCACATAAAATCAACATCTATACCCGTATTCCAATATTTATTTAACACAGTAAACTCATACAAAAGTTTAAATATTTGTACAGATAACTAACTAACGTTAGATAAAAAAGTTCATGGGGAGATTATGCGTAGAAATATAATTCGAAAAGTACTAAGTATTTTTATGCTAATTTTAATGTCAACGTTGGCATTTAGCATGGATTCGTTCAACTATTCCAACAATACGAGCATTTCCTATGAAAGATCATCCTCCATTCTAATGCAATTTTCCCAGAGCTTCAGCAACCAATCTATCTATCCGAATATTCAAGGCCAAAGCCCCTCTATTGATGGACTAGAAACCGTATACAACGAATCCGTCGGCCTCCTTGCCCCAGGAACCTGGAATTATCGTGGCGGCTACATATTAGGGGATGTAAGCATTCTCGGACCCTGGACAAGCGGAGGCGCTACCAGGATATATGCTCGTGGTGGAGACAATGCCCTCTGGGTATACACTTATCCTAATGGGCCCTGGACTTGTCTAAGTGGATTAATTACCTCCAAGCCCACAGCAGGATACGATATAAACGGGAAAACTCATGTCATGGTCCGCGGAGGAGACGGTGCCCTCTGGGATAACATTGACGGCGTCTGGTATTCTTTGGGCGGCTACATAAATGCGGAGACGCCAAGTATTAGCTTTTCTTGGGATCCTAGCGATTCAAATTACCTCCAGATAGGTGTACGTGGAGGAGATAATGGCCTATGGCTGAAAAAAATGAACATAAATGATCGATTGAGATCGTGGCAGAGCCTTGGTGGATTAATCACATCTGGTCCAATAGTTCTACAGGATCCGAATGTTGCCAATACCTTGAGAATAGTAGTCAGAGGATTTGATAATGCCCTCTGGATTAGAACATTAAAAGTAACAGATAACTCCGGCTCGTGGACATCATTAGGAGGGTGGCTTCGTACCGAGCCAGTGGCCAAATTCGAGACTTATGGACTAAGGTATCCTGCAACATATGGAAGCACAACGTATTACCTCTACTCCAAGTTGATAACCGCCGTCATTGGCAACGATAATGCCCTTTGGGTCAATATCTATAATATAGGAAGCGGAAATGCAAACTGGTGGTATTTAGGTGGAAATACCGCCTCTAAACCCGATATCGTTCGCCCCTATTTAGAGCATTGGTCTGCCGAGTACGATATCTACGGTAATATCATTGGCTTCAGCATAGCGGAACCTCGTTATATCGTCGTAAAAGGGACCGACAATGCACTGTGGGACATAGAAATAACAGGAACTAGATTTAAAACGTACTCCACTTTTGAAGTATCGAATACATGGACCTATCTTGGTGGCTATATAACAAATAACCCTATCTTCGGATCGTCTAAGTGGGTAAGCGTAAGAGGGGGTGATGGAGCATTGTGGACGTATAACAGCTTGTGAACATAACGTTAAATTCTAAAAAGTGAAGCGACCCTTCCGAGTTTACAATGAGTTATTCAATGCCATCGCCTCGGAAAGGTCGGTCAGGGCCGAAAAGAGTTCTTGACTGCTCCCATGTCTTATGTCATGAAATTGAGCCCGGGCGCCCTCAACGCCGGGCAGGCTTGGAAAAACCATGCAATAAACGGCTTATGGAGCTGGCTGGCTTCAAGGAAATTCCAATATGGCAAATTACTTTTTGCCATGCTAGCCTGCGTCTTTGCGCAGCTGGCGGGCGCGTGCAGGACCGCAGAAGAGCATGATTCTAGCTCATCTTTAGCCGCAAGCCCTGATGCTAGCAAACTCTCAGATAACAACCGCCGTGCTCTTCTCCATCTGCACCCCGTCGGCTCCGCCCAGCTTGACCACCGGAATTTTGGAAACACTGCTCTTCGCCGCAGTTTCCGCCTCGAATGCCTGCGGGTCCATGTCCTCCGAACTCCAGGCATCATTTTTTGCCTCTATTCCCCTTCCCTCTCGGCTCAGGACCAGATCCACCAGATGCACCGCTGAGACCTCCCCCTGCCTTATAAATGACGTGGGATCAAACTGTAGCAGCATGGTGGCATTTCCGGCAGACAGATCGCCTTTTGTGCTCCCCTCTCCTATTTCGTCCCCGGCATCATCTACAATAATGCCCTGCAATTCATAACGGCCTGGCTTGGTGACAGTCACATTCACACCGATGGCTATGGCGGAGCTGCTCGTTTGGTTCAGATATTCGCCGGTGAGATAGGCGGCAGGCGGCTGAAATTCTTTTGGCTGCCGGTTTATGAGAATCTCTTTGTCGAATCGATCGATGTAGTTTCCACTGCCATCATAGAGAATGAGATTTTGAATTCGCATCGGCCCGCACTTGCCATATCTCCAAATATCGGTGCCGCTGGCATTGACAAATATACTTCCGCTCTCATTGAGCGCAAAGCTTCTATCTATTGCCCCAATCCAGTTACCGTTGCAGTCTACCACCACCCCTTTTAGACGAAACTCTCCCGGCGCGCTGATGTTCAGGCCAAATCCCAAGGAAAGCACATCAATGAGGCCGTCGTTGTCGAGGTCTAAGGTCTCTTCTTTCGTAAGTCCCGCCAACCTGGTGCCGGCAATGGTCACACTTACCGGAATCTCAAAGGTATGGCTGTCCGAAGAGATCTTGATGTACCCATCCAGCCTGGGAAGAGAGGTGCCTTCCGGTATGCTGAGGTTGGCCTGCACAGTCCCATTGGAGTCGCTCTTCAATTGTTGCGGACCACTGGTTGTGATCCAGCTCCAATTCTCCTCGACATATTCCTTGATACGAACCCTGAAAGGCTTTCCTTCCATGGGAACATTGTATCCGTAAACCTTCAGCGTCCAGTTGCCATACTCAGGATTGCTGATCTCCAGTGGACCGAGATTATCTGCCCCCAAAGCAGCATTTTCCTCACTGGCCGTGCCCCTGGGATTCTCAAAGACCAGGGCAACCTCGCTCTCGTTATTGTCATCCAGGGAACTTAACTCTGCCGAGATCTTCTTTGTGCTCTCTGTGACATTTACAGTCTTATTCCACATTTCTTTATATCCCACATGTCCCTCGAATTCCAAAACCGTAGTGTCCTCAATCATCCCGGTGTAACTGAGGTTTTGCAGAGACAGACCGAGATTTCTTATGGAGAACTGCGTTTTGCTGCTAGTGCCGGATGATTGCGACTCCAGGCTCCAGCGCATGGGATAAGTCTCTAAATGAGATCGTTCTACCTGCAGCGTGTAGTTTGCAGGGATAGTTGCGTTCTCACTGTGCACTGCAATAAGCCATCTTCCCGAAGTGGGGCCTGTTATCTTCCTGTTGGCCCGCCGGATGGTCGTCTCACCTGCATCCGTCTCACTGGAGTTAATTTCGCCGGCATTTTCACCGGTATAATACTCGCTGGTAGGGGAGAGCAGGAACAGATCGAGGTTTGTGTCCTGCTGCCACTTTAATGACGCTTCAAACTCAGTTGTTCCTGGCTTCATCTCCAGGTAGTAGTAATGCCATTGGCTCCCGTTAAGCGATCCGGTGCTATTGGCCATCCCTCGAGATATATTCAAGGGCATGGCCACATTCACACTGATGGGAATTTGCAGAATATTCATGTTTTCGTTTGCGATCTCAATGCTGCCGTTATATAGGCCCGGAGCGGTATCCTGCGGCACACTTATCGATGCCGCAAAGACCTTTTGATCATTGGCCAAAACAGTCTTCGGCAAGAGCTGTAAGCTTATCCAATCAGCCACCTCTCCTTGCACAGACGTTTTGAGGTCTTTCATCTCCTGATCGGAAAAGAACACAAAACGCAAGTTCCAGTCTTCATCTCCTGGAGCCAGCGCATAAATCTTCTTTTGCGGCCTGTCTGCGCCCGTATCCAGCCCAACATATACTCCTTTTCCCGCAGGCAGATATGCCCATCGACCGGCCGTCCAGCGATCCGGAATCACTGCGCAGATATTGCTATTACTATTATTTGTCAGAAGCTCATAAGAAGAGAGTGCATCGATCATTCCGCCGCCCTGATAGTACTCTTCGTAACTCTCACCCAGAGTGCTGCTCAGTTTAGCTGCTCCCCTGGTCATGGCCGCCTTAACGCCAGCCGCGCTGAGATTTCGGTCGGCTTGTAAGAGGAGTGCTGCCAATCCCGCCGCTACCGGTGCGGAAAGACTGGTCCCCGACTCGCGGGAATAATAGATATCCACGGGGCTTGGCCGTTTCACGCTGACGGGCACAATGGAGATGATATCAACGCCCGGTGCCACAACGTCCGGCTTGATTCGATCGTCCCTGGTTGGCCCTGAACCGGAAAAGCTGGCGATGTGGCCATTGGCATCCGTGGCTCCCACGGTGATTACCTTTACACCATCACCCGGAGAGTCGATCAAACCAGGCGGCAGCGCCAGGACAATAGGAACAAGGAGATAATAAACATCCTTTTTAGCGCTGTCTGTCTGGGATAATTTGACTGGAGATTTGCTTTTGCCAACCTGGCTGCTGGTGGTTCCTGACACCTGGCCCCCGGTTTCGCTGCTGTTGCGATTGCCTGCCGCTACGCAGACCACGACTCCGGCACTTGCCGCATTATCCGCAGCCATGGTAATGGGCGGGTTGGTCTCGCCCAGATTTATGCCGCCCAGGCTGAGGCTGAGGACATCTGCCCCATTGTAAACGGCCCACTCAATTCCTGCTATGATATCCGATACCTTGCCGTCCCCTTTGCCATCTATCACCTTGACACTGATCAGCTTAGCTCCGGGAGCAATTCCCTTATAGCTTCCATTGGACGCCGCGCCTGAGCCGGCAATGATTCCTGCCACCATTGTTCCGTGTCCCAGCAGATCGTCCGCTGTGATCTCATCCGCCAGGAAATTCTTCTCGGCTACTACCTTGCCTATCAGGTCCGGATGATTTTTATCGATCCCGGAATCAATTACTGCCACGGTTATTCCCGTGCCATCGATTCCCTTCTCCCAGAGCTTATCTGCCTTTATGACTTGGGCCGGAGAACGGTATCCCTCTATCTTTACATCGTTCATTGATGAATCCGAAGATGAGTTATTGTCGCTTAATGCTGCTTGAGTTATGCCATCAAAATAGATTCCCGATACCCATTCGCTTTCTGCCATCTTTCTTATAGCTCTGCTTGTAGCTTGCCCTGCGAGCCCAGGTATTAGTTGAAATCTGTATTTGACAGAAAGATCGTTAGAAATTAGATTATATGGAGCACCTGCATTGAGCATCACAATCACAGGGATCTTTTCCCCAGGTGTCTTTTCATATTCCATGGCAGCCAGCAATTCCACAAGCCTGGAATCAATCTTCTGGTCGGCAGCAGAAGAAGGCGTGGCTGCCTGTGCAGAGAATGTCTGCACGGATGATAGGACTGCCAGAATTATGCATATAGCTAAAATGGTAATTAAAATATTTCTATTCATACTTAACCAAACCCCACCTAACGATTTATCCCCGGGCTATACCCTAAAATCACATCTGATTGATGTAAGTAGATAATGCTAAATAAACCTGTGGTACTTCTAGGATGGATGATGCTGGAATGGCTGGTTTCCTATCTG
>JAQTYS010000009.1:18218-25334 GCA_028688175.1 Methanothrix sp.
CCCCACCTAACGATTTATCCCCGGGCTATACCCTAAAATCACATCTGATTGATGTAAGTAGATAATGCTAAATAAACCTGTGGTACTTCTAGGATGGATGATGCTGGAATGGCTGGTTTCCTATCTGCTCTGGATTAGCTTGGCTTTACTCTTGGCATCGGCCCTGCTTCGGATCAGCCGCATAGCAGTTCCTGGATGGGTCCTCTTTGCATTATTCTGGCTTGGCCAGATAGATCATTATCTGGCTATAGAGGACTATTTCAATGTGGCTCTGTTTTTTGCAGCAGGTCTTTTGAGCTTCTACATGGCCTGGATTGTGATGAGCCGGGGCTTTTCGTCAAAGGCATGCTATTGGGCGAGCTATGCCGCAGCCGTCTGCGGGATAATCTATTTCCCATTTGCCGAAATTTCGGCTCTTCAGGTTGGACTAATTGGTTTTACCACACAAATAACTGCAAAGATGCTCCAATTTCTCTCCGTTCCTGTGATCTTGGAGAACTGGAACATAATGAGCCTCAACGGTCGATCGGTGCAGATCATCCTGGCCTGCACGGCTATTGAGAGCATCGCTCTATTTGCCGGAGTGATTTTATCAGTTCAGGCACCACTGGGTCGTAGGCTGGCGGCTCTGAGTGCATCTACATTATCCATATATCTCTTGAACATTGTGAGAAATGGATTTGTACTTGTGGCCTATGGTTGGAGCTGGTTTGGGGAAGGCAGCTTTGATATTGCTCATAATATAATTGCGAAGATAGGATCTACCATAGCGCTTCTGGCCATATCTTACCTGGTATTTCTGCTCTTGCCGGAGCTTTTATCAATCATTGATGAGCTTGCAGCAGAGATCAAACCCGGGAGAGGAGATATCGCATGAAGCTGGCTAGAAATTCCACGGCATGGGTAATGGCGCCCATTTTTCTCACTGCTGGGCTGGCTGCAGCAGGAATTTGGCTATTGTCAGCCGTGGCTTTGGCGGGTTTTGTTTTCATGATCTTTTTTCACAGGGACCCGGATCGTCTTCCGGGAGGGGATGGCATGCTTTCGCCGGCAGACGGAAAAATCATCCATGCCGTGCCGGACAGGATCACCATTTTTATGAGTCCTTCCAATGTGCATGTTAACCGGGCTCCACTGGATGGCTTTGTACGCAATATCGAATATAGGAAGGGCACCCATCTGCCTGCTTTCATGGGACGGGCGTGCAAAAATCAGCAGAACAGGATGCATTTAGAAACAGATTTCGGAGAAATGGAGCTGCGCCAGATAACGGGAACTCTGGTCAGGGAGATCGTCTGCTACGTTCATCCCGGTGATCAGGTGTCGCGAGGGCAAAGAATCGGCATGATCCGCTTCGGCTCGAGAGTAGAAGTCAGCATTCCCACCGGCTACAATCTGCTTGTAAATAAGGGTGACAAGGTCCGGGCGGGAGAGACGGTGGTTGCAGTGAGGAATTCATGAATGTCTTCCGGGTTATCCGGCTGCCGGACTTATTCACGCTTTTAAACGTCGTTTTCGGATTCCTGGCAATTCTAGCCGCGGGCGGGGCTTGGGGCGCCATTTATCCTCAGTATGCCGTGGTGTTCATCCTATTGGCGGCAATGGCAGATGGCCTGGATGGATTCCTGGCGAGAAAAGTGGGCGGCAGCCCTCTGGGAGCTAACCTGGACTCGTTAGCGGATCTGATCTCCTTTGGAACGGCGCCTGTTTTTCTGGCCATCTCCGCATTTCGCTTACCGCCCCACATCTGGCTGCTAGGCATCTTCTTCCTGGTCTGCGGAACGCTGCGCCTGGCCAGATTCAATGTGGTTTCCGGAAAAGGCGATGCTTTCTTTGAGGGGCTTCCCATTCCTGCCGCCGGCATAGCTCTTTCTGCCAGCGTTCTTTTAGGAAGACCTGCGCTTACTATCGCCCTCATGCTGTTCTTGGCGCTGCTCATGGTAAGCAGCATCTCCTATCCCAAGATCAGAGATCTTCGCGTTATGATAATCCTGGGCAGCATATTTTTAGTAGTTGGATTGTTCCTTTTCCACCAGCACGACATTCTTCAAGCCACCCTTGTGGTCATAGTCCTTATCACCCTCTATCTTACCAGTCCGGTGGTGATCTCACGTCTACGAAAAAAGAGATAGCCGCTTTTGAGGCGGGAATCAAGCTGGGAGCGCTCTACCATCAATTCGTAGGAGCTCCGGTTAGCCTGAAGACGGCAGCCAGTCTGGAAGAGGCCATGGAGAAGAGCATCTCCCTGCAGCCTTATGTGAAGAAGGTGAGCGTTCGCATAGACCGGAATATGCTCAAGGAGAACTTCTTTGGTTATGGGGAGCTGGAGGGGCGCATGATAATCGCCCAGGTGCAGATCGATTTTGAGGGCGAGGTCGTGAGCGCCAAATTGGAGTACGACGCAGAGAAGAAATATCCGCTCATGAGCTTGGTCTAGCATAAAAAGAGTTTCTGTTGATATCTCACTGAGACATCAATCGCCTTTCACTCAAACTCAATCGTTCCCGGTGGCTTGGGCGTCAGATCGTAAACCACTCTGGCAACTGTGGGAATCTCGCTTGTGATGCGACTGGAGATACGCTTGAGCGTCTCCCAGGGAAGCTCCATTGCTTCCGCAGTCATAGCATCTCTTGAGGATACGGAACGAACCGCCACCACCCAGCCGTATACCCGGATATCGCCTTTGACTCCCGTGGCTTTGCCGAGGAGTGCGGCAAAGGCCTGCCAGGGGCCGAATTTCTCAACCTCTTCTTCCACGATGGAATTGGCTTTGCGAACCACATCCAGCTTCTCAGCCGTAACCTCGCCCACGATGCGCACCGCCAAACCAGGTCCTGGATAGGGCATCCTCTCGCTGATTTCTTGGGGAAGGCCTAAAGCTCTTGCCACTTCGCGAACCTCGTCCTTGTAAAGGTCGCGCAGAGGCTCGACTATGGTCTTGAAGTCCATGCAAGTTGGTAGGCCCCCCACATTGTGGTGGGCCTTGATTCCACCATCAGACTCTATTCTGTCCGGGTAGATAGTGCCCTGCATGAGGCAGTCGCCTCCGATCTTGGCAGACTCCTCCTCAAAGACACGGATGAAGGTCTCGCCAACGATCATCCTCTTCTCTTCCGGGTCCGTGACCCCTTTCAAAGCATTGAGGAAACGCTCATGAGCATTTACCCGCACCAGACCTATGCCCTGGAAGAGCTGCTCGATTCGGTCCGACTCAAACTGTCTCATGAGCCCAGAATCCACATAAACAGGAACTAGGCGGTCTCCAATAGCGCGATGGGCCAGCATGGCGCATACCGAGCTGTCCACGCCACCCGATAATCCTATGATGGCGCGTTTCGGGACATCGCGCCTGATTTCCTCGATGGCGTCCTCTATGAAACGTTGCACATTCATGGCCATAGTTAGCATGCCCGGCTTTGAGGATAATAGGCTTGCGGTTATGATTCTTATCTAGATGATCCCAATATGACATGTACCTGAAAAGAAAGGCTATAAATTATGAAAGAGATGGATACAGTGGCGAGAAGGGAGTTGGGGGCTCGCCATTGAGACCTCCTCAAGAGAGGGCCTTCCTCCGGCCCTCTCAACTAATATGAATCACAATCGGGTGTTGGAAAATGAATTATTCAAAAGTTCTGATGATTATGGCGGCTCTTGCCATGTGTCTGCCAATTGGCCTTGCCTGGGGAGAAGACTATCTGGGTGGCGGATATGTCGGCAGTTACGATCGCTCTGCGATGATGGATGACGGAATTTCCGGCATGGTACAGTGGCTGGACCTGCCCGTTCCCGGCAGCACTTTTGCGCCCTACAGAGAGTACTACAAGACCACTGTTGCGCCAACGATGTTCGTAATGAGCGACGCGGTGAGCAGCCCAGTCAAGTATGATATCGCCGGCCAGATGCCCATCGGGGTGTACTACAGAAACGGCCAATGGCTGTCATATGCTACATATGCTGCCACGCAGGCCACCCGGAGCAATGATCTCTGGATAGCCGGCCAAACCAACTGGACAGCGTATGCTGCTATCCCAGTAGGTTCATCGCTTCAGCTGCTGGCCAATGTACCCTCGGGTGGGGTTGGTAGCTTCTTTAAGTTGATTCAGACCAATGCCATCAGCACCGATTATAAGACCGCTCAGTTCTATCCGGGATATAGCAGCATGAGCTTTATCGCCGGGCAGACGGGAAGACATATGTTCTACTTTGTGGTGAACAATCAGCCGAGCAATCTGGTCATTGTGGATGTGTTCTCCCAGGCTCCTGGATAGATAACCAGAGAGCCTGGCAAATGCTTTTTTGCCATCGCGCCAACCGCTCCAGGTTATGAGGATAGCAGACTATCCTCTATCGGGCAGCTGCACGCCAGCCATTCCTTATCCGGACTTATGGTCTTGTTGGCCCACTTCCATCTAGCGCTGCCCGCCAGTGTGAAGTTACCGGCCAGATGCGTATCGGCAAAGCCACCAGGCCAATAAACTGTGCGGTCTGCCAGACCCTGGACCTGAGCGGCCGTCTCCAGATATGAGAGCGTCTTGCCCAGTTGTGTTCGATAGCTGAGGTTGAGGTCCTTGCCTTCGTAGTATCTATCGCTCCAGCGAATGTCTCGATAATCGTTCAGAGCTCGCAGATTTGCCGACCAATCCCCTCGCAGGGAAAGGGGGATGCTTTTCAGGGAGAGATTTACAGAGACGGGAGAGAATTCGGCAAGGATGTGGCGCTCTGCGCTGATGCTGACTGAATTATATGTCAGCTTCTCATCTGCCTGATAATCGCCTGCTCCATGCTCGCCGAACGCAAGAGTCGATCCAATTATCGGCCGGATTCTGGTAGTGGCTGATGACGAGAAGTTGAATTCGCCAGCCAGGATATACACATTGTTCGTGATCAGATAGCTTTCAAACTCCGTAGAGAACATGCCTTCGCGAGACATTAATCCCTTCCCGGAAACGCGACCGTCGATGATGCCCTTAGCGGCGGGCTTGCGGCTCCTCATCTTGATCTTTATCTGGCCATGCGCGCCTGGGGGAAGGTTTGAAAAGGTCCAGGTGTCAAAGGTGCCGGGATCAGGCGATGGATCAGACATGATGAATACCGTTCGCGGGTCGTATTCCTCCTTGACGACCAAATCGACAGGCTCCAAATCATTATTTCCGTAGGTTATGGTATAGGTTATCAGGCCGCCCGGAGTAGCTGAAGTTGGGCCGTCTTTTATATCCTCCTTTTCCAGGGGCTCAAAACTGATTATCTCGTCGCCAATCTTGATGTAATCGATAAGGGCAGATGTTTCGGATGCTTTAGCGTCCTTATAAATCGTGATATAAATCTTCACAATTCTCTTGCCCTCCAGCTGGCCCTTGCAGTCATCAAGGCTTCCGGGCGGGAATTCGTCGTCTTTGTACTTCTCATATTGCAGATCAAATCCATCCAGCTCATTCCAGGTATTATTGGACATTCCCATGTTAGAGCATGATTTTTTCTGCGAGAGAATTCTGGCATCCTGCACATTTTTACTATCGTAACTGTCGTCCCCATCTCCATCAAAATAGAGTTCAACTTGGACCGATCCATCACCGGATTGTGGGTACATCCACATGCTGAATTGATCAAGATCAACAAGTGGCAGAGGCGGGTCCAAATAGATATAGATCCGGGCATAATTTCCTTCGCTGTTTATAGTCAGCTCTGCACTGTTGCCACCTTGAAAGCTCTGTTCAGTAGAGACTGAAGCATCCGCATTCTTTAGCTTGCTGAGACGATAATCCAGATCAGTAAGGCCGATGGAGCTCAATACGCCCATCTGTATAATTATAACAGTAATTAACACAATATATAATGATCGATTGTAATGCAATAGCTTGCTCATACATACACATATTTTTGTAACTGTAGAAAAAAGATTCGCTCGACTAAAAGAGAGAATCTAGCTCTGGCCAATTTGCATCATTCATCTCAATCACAAACGATCTAGATCAGGTCTACATAACATCTACATGAAAAAAAGGGTTATTAACTTCGCCGATAATCGAGTATTCGGCGGGTTAGGAGAGTGGGGACTTGTCCTTACCGCCTGGGCAGGAGGAAGGGGATTGGGGGTATCCTCCTGCTCAGAATCCCTTAATTTTATTCGGTTCTCTTTTCGCCCTTCTCCAAGACTCGTCTCAATTCCTCTATTACTATCGGCTTGCTGATGTAATCATCCATGCCGGCTGCCAAGCACCTTTCTCGGTCGCCTTTGAGCGCATAGGCGGTGATGGCTATGATCCTGGGCCCCTTGGGCCATAGCTTGCGAATCTCTTGAGCGGCCACCAGGCCGTCCATCTCCGGCATCTGCACATCCATGAGAACCACATCATAGGGCTGGCGCTCTAGTGCCTGCAAGACCTCGAGACCATTGCCAGCCACATCAGCGCTGTAGCCGAGCCTCTTTAACATCTGAATGGCAACCATCTGGTTGACTGCATTGTCTTCTGCCAGCAGAATGCGCAGTGGTCTGACCATCTCCTGGCTAGAGATCTCTCTTGGCTCTATGACGCCAGGATCGGGAGGATTCGATATCTCTTCTGCCTTCTCGACCTGGATTGTAAAATGGAAGGTGGAGCCTACTCCTGGCTTGCTGACCACCCAGATCTCACCTGCCATCAGCTCCACCAGCTTGCGACTGATGGCCAGGCCCAGGCCGGTTCCGCCGTACTTGCGCGTGGTAGTGGAATCTACCTGAGAGAAAGATTGAAATAGTCTGTCCAGTTTTTCCTCCGGAATTCCGATGCCTGTATCGCTAATAGAAAAATGAAGCTCATATTGCTTGCCTTCTTTGGCCACAATCGGCGTTCCTATGACTGAGATCTCTATCGTCCCATCATGGGTGAATTTGACGGCATTGCCCAGCAGGTTGACCAATACTTGACGAAGCCTGGTAACATCGCCTTTGAAGTATTCTGGTATCGATTGATCCAGTTCGCATTTTATAACCAGCCCTTTTTGATCCGCAGCCGCTTTTACCAGATCTACAGCCACAGCAATGCATTCTCGCAGATGGAAGGGCTGGCTCTCTAGCTCCATCTTGCCTCCTTCAATCTTGGAATAGTCCAGTATCTCATTAATAACCGAGAGCAA
>JAQTYS010000177.1 GCA_028688175.1 Methanothrix sp.
ATTCGCACCCTCGGACTGAGGGGAAGAGCCTATCAAGATCCGGCCCCTACTTTGTGCAAATCATCAAAGCAAGTTAGATCGATGACGTAGGAAGCCCTGCCCCTTCAGGGGCATGGGAGGAAGTCACACAAATCATATTAACCCATTGCATGCAAACCAAGCGGAATGACTTCCATGACAAAACAAAACGACAATTGTGATTCATGTGCCCAGAAGGGCTCCTGCAAAGATCAAAGTGATGGCCAAGAGTGTACCTGCAAAGTCGATCGCATGGCTAAAATCAAGCACAAGATCATCATCGCCAGCGGCAAGGGAGGTGTAGGTAAGAGCACCGTCACTGTCAACCTGAGCCGTGCACTGCAAATGAAAGGGCTGCGAGTGGGCATACTGGACGGCGATATCACCGGCCCGGATATTCCCAAGCTTCTGGGAATCGAGGACGAAAGGCTAAAGCAGGGAGCGGAGGGAATTGAACCTGCCCAGGCGGAGGGCATCAAGGCCGCCTCGATGGCTCTGATTCTCACCAGCCGCGATACGCCGGTGGTCTGGCGCGGGCCCATGAAGATGGCTGCCATCAAGCAGTTCATCCAGGATGTGAACTGGGGAGATCTGGATTTTTTGCTGGTCGACATGCCGCCTGGCACCAGCGATGAGCCGCTTTCTGTGGTGCAGCTTATACCTGAGCTGGCCGGAGCGATAATCGTAACCACACCTCAGGATGTCGCTCTCCTGGACAGCCGAAAAGCCGTTAACATGGTCAAAGCCATGAAGCTGCCGGTGCTGGGCATTGTGGAGAATATGTCCGGCCTGGTCTGCCCGCATTGCGGCGAGAGCATAAGCATCTTTGGATCCGGCGGCGGCGAGAAGATGGCAGAGGAGATGGATGTACCCTTCCTGGGGGCAATTCCCATGGACCCAACAGTCTGTGCTCTGGGCGATCGCGGAGAGGCGTTCGTGCAGAGCGGAACAGTGGCGGGGGAGAGCTTTAAAAAGATTGTAGAAAAACTTCTTACTATCTTTGACATCTCTTCCATTTAACAATAAAAGTATTAATCGACTATTTTTTAATTGTAATTCAAATCACAAAGTTTTAGTATACGTTCTAATACACACAAAACGCAATCTTATGATTTGGAGTGAATATATGGATAAAGACAACTTTGACGAAGATCGCTCGACAAGGCTTGTTTGTGCAAAATTATATGAGGGCGGATTATTAAATTAATTTTTTATTTTAAATCAAATAAGGAATCGCCCCTTTATTGCACGAAGCCCAGAATTTGGATTAAACATAGATTTAATCGAGAAGCATGCAGAAAAAGCATTTGCCTCTCATCTGCAATTTCAGCTAGTTGCGGCATTATTAATTATCTTTGGATGGGTATCATATTCGATAAATCCAACCATTTCGGTGTTATTAATTGTTGCTACAGTGATCGTAAATCGTTTTGCCTATTGGTATCATAGGGATATTGCATTAAATAATTTCTCAAAAAGGTCTTTCAATCCGGGATATAATCTTAATAATCTATTAATTAATCATGGCATATTCGGTTCTGAAGAGGCTAAATCTCAAAACGTTGTTGTATTTGGGGATTATTATCCGTTCCTGGGAGCAGGAGACAAAACTAAAAATTGGAATTTTGTAGTTGATTCGACTAAAAAAAATAAAATTGCTGCACATGCCGAAAATATCGCTTCAAAAATTGAGATAGGTGAAATTTATAATCAAGTATATAATAGTATATCTAAGAAAAATTTACCAAATATTTCACTAAGGTATATCCTATTTGCTGATGGGAATGAATTGGATAAATCAAAGTTCTTACTATCTAACAATAAAAGCGATCCTGTAATATCCCTCGATGAAAATCTTATCTTTGAGGAGGGGCATAAGAGCATATATAACGAATATCGGACATATATTAAAATAGAATATTTGGATAAGGTTAGGACAACTCTGTTCTCAACATTTCTCCGATTTTCCATGACAGGAGATGAACTATTTGGAGAATGCAATTTTCATGTCCTACCTCCAATCGATGAGAATAAATATAATATCGACCGCATGTCTAAGAATGATATTTATTTTATGTTGAAATTCGGAGTTATATCACTAGTAATGATATTTTTAGCTATATCAATGATGTCCGAACTATATTTAACAGACCTGGTATTTATTGTATTATTTGCATTGATATTAATACCCATGTTGGTAATATCCTTATATTATATCAAAGATTATCTATATAAAATTACAACAAAGGAAAGAGTTGAACGGGGAGAGCCTCATAACTATGGGAAAATAAAAACATTCAGAGAAATGATTGCCAAACGTGATTACAAAAACTATTACAGCGCTCAGGACATAATCATGATACAAAACAGTATAGAACAAACTGTAATTAATTCAATAGCTGATCTGTTGGATTTAAAAGGGATCGATTCGTCAATCTTGCGAGAGGATGTTATGACCTTTGTAAATCAGGGAATTATGATGTTTGGTGGCAAATTAAATGCCGAAAATATTTCAATAGGTTCAAGCGCAAAGATCATTAATCAGATAAAAGAAACAACCCATGATCTTGGTTTAATAAAATAGTGTTTATCTAAAGAATATAGGATCTGTTACTAAGCGATGAGGTGGCAGTGATCTGCAATCATTGCCAAAAACATTTATCGAATGAGGTTTCAGTGATGCATTTAAGTGCATCATTCATGATTGGGTGGATATGAGTATGAATAAGGGAATAATCGTTCAAGGAAATGCCAGCTTCTCTGCAGTCAATATTGCGACAGGGGATAATGCATCGATAATAAATAATGCCAAAGATATCAATAGAAAAAAAGAAATTGAGAGGCGGCTTGATGAACTAGGCAATATGCTAATGGACTGCAGAGATAATTTCGATAATACAATGGAATTAATTTCGGATGTTATTCTCGTTAGGGAGGAAATAAAAAAAGAGACACCAGATAAAGAAAAAATCGACATAAAAATAAATAGATTAGCTACATCAGTCTCATCAATTGCCAGTATTGCATCTGCATTAAATGCGATAAAGGCGACGATATCGAATTTTATTTAAAAATATCTAGCCCCATTGGAGAGATCGATCTCTTTTTATACTGTGTTTGTATACCAATGAATCGATGCATCGCATACTGGTCAGTAACGATGACGGCGTTTATGCCTCCGGCTTGCAGGCTGCCGCTAAAGCCGTGCAGGGCTTAGGTCGGGTGATAGTAGCCGCTCCTTCCGGGCAGAAGAGTGGCGTAGGAAGATCGGTATCCGTCTTTGAGCCGCTGCGCTACGCCCAGGTGAACTTTAACGGTTTTCAGGCCTATGCCGTTACAGGAACGCCGGTAGATTCGGTCATCATCGGCATCTTCGCTATCATGAAAGGCGAACTGCCTGACCTAGTAGTATCAGGAATTAATGTGGGCGAGAACATCAGCACCGATACTGTTACCACCAGCGGAACCATAGGCGCTGCCCTTGAGGCAGCCAGCTACGGCATTCCCTCTATTGCTGCATCCATTCAGGTGGTAGACCAGGGCGATAAATTCGATATGCACCATGGAGCTAAGCACAATTTTGAGGTAGCAACCAATGTGCTGCGCCGCGTGGCCGGCAAGGTGCTGGAGCACGGCCTTCCTCATGGGGTCGATGTCTTGAATCTGAATGTTCCAGCGGATGCCACAGAGGACACCAAGATCGTGGTCACCCGCCTGGCTCGCAAGATCTTCAAGACCACTGTCCAGGAACGCTTTGATCCACGTGGCAGGCCCTACTACTGGATAGACGGCGACCTGATTTGCTGCGATGCAGAGGGCACCGATGTGCAAACAGTCTACCAGGATCGCAAAATCTCTCTGACGCCACTTACTCTGGACTCGACTGCCAGGATTGATTTCAAGCAGATCGATTGTTTGTTGTGAACTATCGCGTCCTGAAGGGCGCGGCTTCCTGACGTCTTCGCCAATACTAATATTACAAAAAAAAATGTATCCTGCAGGTCCAAATCGACCTGCAGGCTTTTTCTTCTATCGTCTAATCCGTGGCCAGTATGTGCCCGATAATCCTGCCGTAAGCAGGCCTTGCTATGAAAGTGCCCAGAATCACACCCAGGATTATGATGAGTGCAAATCCGGTGAGCGAGCCGAAGCCCATTACAAGCAAAGGCAGCATAGCTACAGTTGTGGTTGCAGCTGCACCCAGGATGATGAGGAAAGCCCTGGACAGCCGGGCCAAGTAGACCTTGCTGCTGGTGGCCGCAATCTTGCCCACACCGGCTTTCTCAGCCGCCTGCGCCGCTCTCTCTTTGATGCTGCGCTCAACAGCGGATACTGCCGCCTCACCACCTTTCATAAGCTCATCGGTGATAATGACCAGCTGATCCACGCCCGTGCCTATCACCATGATGATGCCGGCAAGGCTAGCCAGATCCAGCTGCCATCCGGCAACAGCCCAGACGCCCAGCATCATTATGACCTCGGAAAATGAGGTGGTGATCATAGGCAGGACGATCCTTCTCTCCCGGTAGCGGTAGAAAATCATACCAGCTACGGCAAGAAGGGCAATCAGCCCGGCTATGACCATCTGCAGCTTGAATTGCCTTCCCAAAGCAGCCGAGACCTGGCCTGAGCCGACAACCTCGACATTGACCGGCAGAGCGCCTTCTCTCAGATGAATGTAAAGCTCTTTGGCCTTAGTAGAGCCAGCATCGCCTCCACCAACGGTGGCCTGCATGCTTCGAGAGGGAACCTTCTGCAGACTGCTTGCCAGCTCTGGGGCAAGTGGTGCGGAGAATATCTCATCCTTATCCAGATACATGGATATGTAGTGATCCTCAGGCCTCTTGGTGGCACCAGCATCAATTGCTGCCTTCTGGAAGGTCATTGCTCCTTCTTCTGAGAGAACAAAGGGAACTCCCCATCCACCATTGCGTTCACCCTGGGGGATATCCACCGTCTCCACGGCATCTCCGTAGAGCACATGCATGCTCTCATTGTTCTCGGTCTGGATTCTTATCTCGAATTTGCCGGGCTTGCCTACTACCTCCTGGGCAGTAGCCACATCCATTCCCGCCAGATCGATGAGTATGTACTTATTATCGACAACTCTGACCTTTATGTCCTGAAGGCCCAGTCGGTTGAGCTTGGAGTCTAAGACCTTCTTGGTCTCGTCCACGGTTTCCTTGGACACACCCATTACAAATGCGTCTTCGCCTGCAGGCACTCGTCTGCCCACAGGAGCTAAGAGAGCATCGAGCGATTCCCTGGTAACATTAGTCCGGATCTCATATCGGACAGGTGCGACTGCCACATTAAGCTGGACATCTGCATCCAGATTTTTCTTAAGGTAATTGATGACAATCGTCTCAGGAGAAGCGATTATTGTGATCTTGGTGCTGTTATCTCCTTTTGCGACCTTCGAGCCGATGTAGCCGAGATCATCGGCAAACGCTGAATCTACAACGCCCGGCACCGTCACCACGTAGCTCTGTCCATGCTTCTCTACAGAAGAGGCATTAAACTGCATTTCCAGAATCTTTTCCGGCGAGACATCGATTTGTGCTTCTGCGCCCTGCAATTGCAGCTGCAGATATGAGCCGCCTTCCAGATCCAGTCCGAACTTCAAGCCGAAAAAGCCGATGGAAATGATGGCCAAAGC
>JAQTYS010000178.1 GCA_028688175.1 Methanothrix sp.
CCCACTCGCTGCTGGTGATGCCCAGCTTGCCGGCAGAGATGATATTGGGGATATTGCCGGGGATGAGCATGCCGCCGGAGATGAGCAGGCCGTAGAGTGCAGCATTAATCTGCTTCTGAGTCAGTGCCTTGGATATCTCAGCTGCAGTCAGGGTAGCATTATCCAGGATGGCAGAGATCATGTTCACCCAGAAGAGGACGTAATCCGGGATCTTGGTGAAATACTTGAATATGAGTACCTCCATTCCCGCGCCCAGGAGGAAGAGAGCTGCCACGAAGGCATAAACCTTGAGTGTCCTGATCAGAACCTCTTTGACGCTTCCCTCCTCGGTACTTCCCATTTGTTCCACCTTGCCGGTTGTCGGCTTGATGTAGTACATGGCAAAGACAGAGCAGAGCAAGACGCCCAGGATGATCAAAATGCCAAGCTGGTCGAATAGGTAGAAGAAGCCCGCATTACCTGGGCCGCCATCGTACAGAGGTGCTCCCGACAATTTGGATATGGCGATGGTGGACAGAGGCTCTCCCAATGGTGTAAGCACAGCACCCAGACCAATGGCAAAACAGGCAATGATCACATAATTGATCTTGTTCTTTCGATCCAGGGGCAAGGTATTGGCAATCTCACAGAGGAAGAGTGCTGAGATGATGGCCGTGATGACGGAGCATATCAGTCCCAGGACAAAGGTAGTGACAAATATGATAACGCCCAGGTTCATCTTTTTGACCACGCCACCCATGAATTTCTGGAAGGCCTTCTGGCCATAGAGAAATATAAATCCGGCCACCAAGACCGCGGGTACAATGCCTTTCATTACGGGCTCTTCTGCTGCTGTCATGACCACTTCCATTGTCCACTTGTTGGTCACAGTGACCGCAGCCGCGCCCATTATAAATAGAAATAATTCCAAATTCTGTTCAACTATCTTAACTTTAAAGGGGAATATCAAAACTAGCAGGGCTATAACTGCCAATAGCATGTCAACTTGAGTTACAACCTCACCCAGTACAGTAACCATTAGACCACCTCGTTGCTAATAATCCTACATCTGCTCTCCGGATGGAGAGATTGCTAGTCGGATGCTCTCCCAATATTAAATGCTTTTGGCTTCTATTTGGGTATATTTTGGCTGGTATGTTTCAATATGTGTGTGCTATATCCACATATACTCGATTGTAATATACATTTTTTGGTTAATTGCTTTTTTACCTTTTTACCAAAAGAGTTAAAAACCTTTTAATCAATGAAGCCTAAGGTAGATAATGGATGGGCATGCAAACGGTATCGTCTTCTGCTTTCAAGGAATTTAGACCACCTCCATTGCAGAAGCTGGCGACGATTTGCTCGTGCTCAGATTCATCCGGTCTGCCCCATCTTGCGCTTGGGCAATTGACATATTTGGTTATCTGGTAGGCTGGCTATGGACAATGTACTGCCATGTGATTCGCTATCAGGTCTTTTTGATCAGACCTGCTTATATCAAAGGCTCAGTTTGGGTCATCAATGGCGGTCTTACCTGTCAATATCCTCAGTTAATCTAGATAAATTAATGTCTAATGTTTTGTTAGGTTTTATTTATAACCAGTTATATCCTGCGAGATGGCATGTAAAGGGGGAAGGACTTACCTGGATTTTGCAAAGGAGTGCGAAAATCACAGTTTCACTCAGCAATAAGGTAAGAAACCTGTGCCTAGACGGCATTCGGTTAGTAAAGAATTTAATGATCATCGATATCGAGTATTTTGTTGAGATTGGAGGGACTAATTGTGCAGTTTGACCCACTAGACCTTGGCTTATTTGCCATAGTGCTAATTGTGCTCGTCGGACCATTCATGGTCAAGAAGATCGAGCACAACCTTGAGGTATTCCTGTTCGTTATGGGAGTATTGGCAGTAACGATATCCAGCTTCTACAACAAAGAAGTTTTGATAGAATCCCTGAAGTACACTGAACACCAGGCTGAGCTTATCGGCTGGAACAGTGAGATCGTCATGGAGGCAATCAAAGAACCGGTCGTAAAGGGAATAGTCCCAGCGGTTCTGGTGGCCGGCCTTCTCTTCCATTATGGAAAATCTTTAGTCCAGAAGGCAATGAATTCCATCACTAAAGTGATTCCCGTTAAGATAATAGTCTTCTTGATTGTGGCTATTTTGGGATTGTCTTCCAGCGTCATAACGGCCATTATTGCTTCCTTGCTCTTGGTAGAGCTCATGAACTGCATGCCCTTTGACCGGCAGACCAAGATCAATCTGGTCATCATTGCCTGCTTCTCTATTGGTCTGGGTGCAGTGCTCACGCCGGTAGGCGAGCCCTTATCCACCATTGCCATCACCAAGCTGCAGGGAGAGCCTTATAATGCGGGATTCTTCTTCTTATTCAACCAGCTAGCCATATATATCATACCCGGTTGTCTGGCCATGGGCCTTCTTGCCATGTTCTTTACCGGCAAAGCCAAGGCCTTGGAATGCAAAGCAAGTGAAGAAGATGACGGCGGCCTGAAAGATGTAGTTATCAGGGCCATTAAGGTCTATGTCTTCGTCATGGCGCTTCTGCTCTTGGGCGGCGGCATGAAGGTAGTAATAGACAAATACGTCCTAGGCATATCACCGGAGATTCTCTACTGGGTCAACATGGTTTCTGCTATCCTGGATAATGCCACCCTGACCGCGGCTGAGATCAGCCCGGCCATGAGCATGGTCCAGATCCAGGCAGTCCTCATGGGCCTGCTTATCGCTGGAGGCATGCTCATTCCCGGCAACATCCCCAACATCATCTCTGCCGGAAAGCTGGGCATCTCCAGCAAGGAATGGGCCAAGCTGGGTGTTCCACTGGGACTTATCCTGATGGCGATATACTTCGTGTGGATCTTCTACATACCCTTCCACATCGAGTTTCATTTCTAAATGGCGATGATGATCTCATCGTCCTCTTTTTTTCGTATCCGGATTCAAACAGGATCATTTAAATGCCTTTAATCCAGAGACATCACGACGACAAAATGTGAGGGCAGACTTTATGCCAAGCACCAGGTACACGAGAATTGAAATCACTCAAGAGGCTTATATGGGCCTTGAGGCAGAAGCAGTGTTGCAGGGCAAAACCCTCAAGAAGCTTGCGTCCGACCTGATACTGAAGAGCATATCGGCAAAAGCCTTGAAATTTGTGCAGCAGAGCAGCAAATCGTTCTCTGGTGATGAGGCGGACGGGCAAGATGAGGCTCATGAAATAGGCGGACATCGCTCAAGGATATCTGAGAATGCCGAGGCGATACAGCAGATAAAGGATCTCTGGTCTCAGATTCCTAGGCCGTCACAGCGAGAAATCGCCAAAATAATAAATTATCCTGCTTCTTCCACCAAATATCAGATCAAGAATATGCTGGAAAGAGGCGAGCTTGAAGAATAGTTATCTCATTTCTTGATGCATTTTACATATATCCTGTAGCCCAGGAGATTGAGCCCTGGCTGTCGGGGCAGCACCTTACGTTCCAGATAGCGGGAGAGCTTCTCCTGAAAATAACCCGGATCGATAACTCTTCGCCAAGGATTTAGGAAAAGGTATCCCTGGCAGGGCTTGAAGTCAAAGCCGCGGCAGGCGAGGACCGAAAAGCCCGCATCCTCAAGCGCTCTATTAAACTCGGACGGCGAGACATACTCGGGCGGTTTTATCGTTTCTCTGAAGAGATGCTTCCTGATCAGGGTATAATGAGATGTGCGGGAAAAGAAGTCTACCACCAAAACCCCTTCCGGTTTTAATACTCGATAAAATTCCTGCAAAGCTCTTGCTGCTGCCCCCGTGTTAGGCAAACAGGTCAGAACGCCGCTGCTTATCACCCGGTCAAAGCTCTGGTCTTGAAAGGGAAGATCGGTCACAGAGCCCTGCAAGAAGCCGGTCCTATCATTGCCCTTTGCTCGAAGGGCCGCCCGGCATAGCATGTTGGCGGAGAAATCCATGCCTATGACCTGCAAGGCCCTTTTTTCCGGCTTTGCAGGGATTTTTTTATTTTTCAGCGCTCGCAAAAGAAGGTTGCCGTTGCCGCAGCCGGCGTCCAGGACCAGGCCTTCTGCACCGGAAAAGCAGAACTCTGCAGCGTCCTCCTCGAAATCGCCCATCATCTTCAATATGAAATCGGGCGTATCATCAGGCAGATCGCGTGCTAGTTTGAGGTCAATCTCTTCTCCGCACCTCTTCTGGCTCTCCCAAAACTCCAGCTCTTCCGGGTCCAGGTGGCAGTCCATCCTTAAGCAACCTCCGACGTGAGGCGATGGTTGCAGTATGAGAATTATTAATACTTTGCCGGGCAAATATTGAGAATGCAAATCCAATCGTCTCAATAATCCAAGCTGATGGAGCCGGCAATTGTGTCTGAACAAAGACAACGAAAAGAGCTGCAAGAGATCGCGGCACATGTGGTGGAGGTGATGGATGGCCTACTCTATGCAATGCAGAAAGCTGCAGAGCAGATATCATCCGGCTGGATACTGGAAGATATCGATGATGCAGGTTATCATCTCTATTTAGCAAGAAAAGATCCAAAAGATCGTGGTAGCCGGGCAGAGGCGGTGATGAGCACCATGGAATATGATCAATTCTTCCATATTCTCGAAAAGACTGCTGCCAAGAAGGGCCTGTGTCTGGAAGAGGAGACAATGCTGGAGATTGAGCTGCCTGGTGTGGAATTTGAGGAGAATATGGTTACTGGCGGCTTTGAGAAATATAAGGGCCTGGCCATAGAGCATCATAATAAGTGTCTGGATGAACTGATTGTCGCAGTTTGCGACCAGTTGAAAAAACGTGGACTGGCGGTGGCCTGTGTGCCCGATGAGGATGTGATATTTTATATGCCGGTGGTACAGGCCAAGGAGGGCATGCGTCTATGAGTGGGTGGATTATGATCTCCAGTGCTCTTGTTATGGTTGCATACTTTGTTATCTTTGCTATAGTGCATAGCCTCCTGGCTGATCCTGGATTTAAAAGCTGGGAGAAAAGCATACTGGGCCAAACCTTTGACCGTTGGCAGAGGCTGTTTTACAATCTGCTCGCCCTTCTCATGGTGCTGCCCTTCCTCTTCATCCTCTCTTTCCTGCCGGATAGAACGCTTTACATAATTCCCGCTCCATACAGCTGGTTTTTAGCCTCGGCACAGCTCCTGGCCGTCGCAACACTTCTCATTATCCTGCGCCAGACAGGTATCTCTTACTTTCTGGGCCTGTCCCAGTTGCAGGATCTGAGCGGTCAGGCAAATGGCGAAGGCAGGCTGGTGACAGATGGCTTCTACTGTTATATTCGAAATCCTCTTTTCTTCTTTGCCGCCATCTTTCTCTGGCTCTCTCCGCTTATGACATGCAATCTGCTTGTCTTTAACATCCTGGCAACCGTCTATTTCTACCTGGGTGCCCGGCATGAGGAGAGGTCGCTAAAAGAGGAATTTGGGCATGTTTATGAGGACTACAAAGAGAGGGTCCCCATGTTTCTGCCCCGTCTGAGATGCTCAGGTTAATAATGAAATGGCAAATATGCCGACTGCCTAGACCAGGGATTCCCATACTGCCTTTTGCAGCATGGCCACCACCGGCAGCCTGATGATCACCGCCAGCCTTTCGCCACCCATTGTCCCAACCACAATAGAGGAGCGTTCGTC
>JAQTYS010000010.1 GCA_028688175.1 Methanothrix sp.
TCCATCCATTTCGCCAGTGCAGGATCCAAATGTCGAGGAGCTCCTCAGCAAAGGAATACAGGTCGCCATCTCTCTTTATTTCAAAGATGCCATCGAGAGGATGACTGAGGTAGGCATACCGGTAGTTGTCGTCCAGTACTCTGCGAGCAGCGAAAATTCGGGATTGCCACAGACCGAAGAAGAGTTCGCCAATTACATAAAAAATGAGATGAGGCTTTACGGAAAGGTTGTGGGGCCGGATGCAGAGAAGAACGCAGACGCCTGGTGCGACTACTTCGATCAGAAGATGAAGTATCTGAAATCAAGAATTGACAGCCTGACTCCTGACCAGAGGCCCAGGGTCTTCTACAGCCGGGGTCCTGACCCGCAGACGACGCACACCAAGGGCTATTACACACAGTGGTATGTACAGCTGGCTGGCGGAGACTATGCTGCAAAGAACGTCACTGGATCGGTTGCCGAGGCGATTTCCATGGAGCAGATAATCAAATGGAATCCAGACATCATCATCCTGGGGCGCATCAATAACACAGACGTCGTCATGAAGGACCCGAAATGGCAGGACATAAAGGCTGTGAAGGAAGGAAAGGTGTACCTCTGCCCTGCTGGCGTCGCCTACTGGGACGGTGGCAGCGAGGGCGTGCTCTTCATGCAGTTTTTGGCCAAGACCATTCATCCCGAGCTTTTCCAGGACCTGGACATGACAGAGGTGATAAAAGACTACTACTCCAGGTTCTTCAGATACGACCTGACAGACGATGAGGCTAACAGAATACTGAAAGCTCTGCCGCCTGCTGACAGTTAGATGGCAATTGGATAGCAGTCGGATTATTGATCTTAGGATTCGCAGATCACGAGTCCTGGGATTTTTTTTATTTGGGCAATATCAATCACTTTTAAGATAGTTCCTTATGACGGAGTCACGAGAATGAGCAATAAAATGAAAAAAGACGGTAAACTGAAACTCATCGGCGTCTGTGCAGTCGCTGCAATTCTTATGCTTGCAGCCGTTGTCCTTGGAGATACGACACAGCCGCTGGAAACTGCAACCCAGACAGTACAAATAACTGATGTTGTTGGAAGGACTGTAGAGATACCGGCAAATGTAACCTGTGTGGCATCTCTGGCAGGTCAAGGGTACGACAAATTCATAATCCTTAATCAGACCGACAGGGTTTCAGAGATGCACCCTGTGACCTGTCCCTGGGCATTCAGGGTAGCTCCAGAGCTCAAGGACATTCCAATTGTGACATCGGAAAACGACCCAAATATCGAAGACCTTCTCAGTAAGAATGTGCAGGTCGTCTTCTCAATGTACTTTCGGAAAGGAGTCGATAAGATGACTGATGCCGGCATACCGGTGGTTGTTCCTCAATTCGCTGCCGACAACGACAACTCCGGGTTGCCGCAAAATGAGTCCGAGTTTGAAGACCTGGTCAAGCAGGAGATGATGCTCTACGGCAGGGTCATGGGCCCGCAAGCAGAGAAGAATGCGAGAGAGTGGTGCGAATACTTCGATCAAAAGGTTAATTATGTGAAATCGAGAACGCAAGGCCTGAACCCCAGCCAGCGTCCCACCGTATTCTGGGGAAAGGGTCCAGATCCGCAGATAACTCATACCAAAAACTCTTACCTGCAGTGGTATGTTGAGATCGCCGGCGGCGATTATGCAGCAGAGAATGTCACAGGGTCAGGCGTTCAAACCATATCAATAGAACAGATAATCAAATGGAATCCCGATTTCGTCTTCCTGGGGCGAGTCAATAACACTAGTATCGTCATGGGTGACACCAAATGGAAAAATATAAAGGCAGTACAAAACGGAAATCTCTATCTGAGTCCGGCAGGTGTGTCCTGGTGGGACTATGGCAGCGAAGGGATTCTCTTCATGGAGTTCGTGGCAAAGACCATTCATCCAGAGCTGTTCAATGACCTGGACATGACCAAGGAGGTTAAAGAGTATTACTCGAAATTCTATCGCTACGAACTGACGAATGAAGAGGCAAACAGGATACTGAAGCATCTGCCGCCTGCCGATTGATTGGCAGGAAGAATCATAAACGAAAATGCGGAGGATAAGAATGTGGCTGAGAGTTACCAGGAGTCGGCTTCTATGCAGAGGCAAGTGGAATATGCGCGAGCCCTTAAGGGAGATATCGCTATCGGCCTCAATTCAAAGAAGAATGCAACTCCTGAGCTAATATCGAATTAACCGTTAAGTTTATCCTCTCTCATAAGGGTTTATTCATATAAGGGGATCTCTACTGCGCAAACACCATCGTCTCGTACTAGCTTTGATTCTCATCTTCCTGATCTACAGCCTTATCTTTATGGCACTGATGAGCCTTGAGGGGCAGTCTGCCAATGTGAATATTGCCACAGCAGTCTACTGGGTGGTGGTGACCATGACCACTCTTGGCTTTGGAGATATCGTCTTTAAAACCCCAATTGGATACTTATTCACCATAATCGTATCCCTCTCCGGAATTGCCATCCTCTGGGCGGTGGTCGTCCCTCTCGGTATAACACCCAATCTGGAACTCATAATCCGAGCCATTCCCATTTCCGCTCCTGAGAAGATGCAGGGACACATAATTATTTCCGGATATAATCCTATTGTGGATACATTGGCCGAGAGATTTTCTCTGCTCAATATCCCATTTTTGATCATCGAGCGTTCGGAGAGCGTGGCCAGAAGCATCTATAAAAATTATCCAGTGGTATGGGGAGATCCTTCTCGAGCAGAGGTGCAGAAAAGAGCCTGCATCAGCTCTGCCCGGCTTTTTATAGCCAACGAAAATGACGAGCTGAATGCCGAGGTCATCTTAACACTGCGAGATATTTCTGATATCGAGATCATAGCACTGGTAGACGATCTGGCAAGATCCAGGTTCCTGAGGTATGCTGGAGCCTCCCGCATAATCTCGCCCAAAACGCTGCTGGGAACCTTCATAGCCCAGATCACATCGCTGCCCATGAGAAATGTGTTTCCTGGATCAATCCAGCTCTTTGGCGATCTTCTCCTGGTTGAGCTACCCATCTATCCGGGAGCGGAGCTTATCGGAGAGAAGCTGGAGGAAAGCGGCATAAATAGATCTGGCGCAGGCATTGTAGGCATCTGGCAGAGAGGAGTCTTTCATCCCAACCCAGGGCCAGAGGAGACAGTGCACTCCAATTCGGTGTTGATGGCTGTGGGAAATATCGACCAGCTATCTGCTATCAGAGATCTCACTCTGGGTACTCGCGGGGAGGGGCCTCAAATGATCCTGGGTTACGGGGATGTGGGAAAACGAGTGGCAACCGTGCTATCCGACTGCGGAACCAACCCCACGATCCTGGACCTGCGTGATCTAACTGAAACCGACTTTGCGCATATCATCGGAGATGCCACAGCAGAGACCGATCTCCTGCAAGCAGGAATTAAGGAGGCCGTTGGAGTCATGATCATGCTCAACCAGGACTCGGATGCCATTTATGCCACTCTTCTCGCCAAGAACCTTAATCCCCAAGCCTTTGTGGTGGTTCGAGCCAATAACCTTCGGTCAGCCGAGAATATCTATCGGGCCGGGGCCGATTATGTAGCATCTTTGCCAATTGTAGCCAGTCACATGCTGGCCAGGATTATTCAGGGAGAAGAGGAGAAGCTGGATTTGCTATATGAGGATCTGGAACTGAAGATATTCCATGTAAGAAAGAGGTCCGGCCTGGCAGGAAAAACCCTGGAAGAACTGGATTTACCGCAGAGGTTCGGCTGTCGGGTTGTAGCTCTGGAGCGATTGGGCCAGGCCATGGCAGTGCCGGACAAAAAGACGGTAGTAGAAGGTGGCGATATTCTGGCGCTGATGGGCAGCCCGAAGGGCATCGAGGCCTTTAGCCGGAAATACGATCGAAGAAATGTTTGGAAAAAGAGACTGAAGATCCTGATGCCAAATGATTTATAATTTAGGTGGAAAGCCGCGCTCTTCAGGACGCGGTAGTTCTCTTCCGGGGAAATACTTATATTTTTTAATCGCAAAAGGTAAATTATGCCTTCAATTATTCATTTGGCAATCGTCTTTTTCCTGATTGCCACCATATCCTTATCAGCTTTATCGCAGGCATCGCAGGAATCGGTCATCACCGTCGGACCTCAAGGCTGCGATTTCTACCGGATCGAAGCTGCTCTCGATTCGGCAGGTCCGGGAGATATCATCGAGGTGCAGAGCGGTGAGTACTACGTCAATTTGAATATAACAACCCCCCTCATAACTCTTCGGGGCATAGATACGGGAAATGGCAAGCCCATCCTGCGAGCCGGAAGCTCCACAGCCGATATCGAGGATCGAGGCATCGGTGTAACTGAGATGACGGTGATGACTGGAGGTACGGCAATTGCCATCCGGGAATTTGGCTGCATAGTTGACGGTTTTGACATAACAGGCGTCATCCCGCCGGTTCCCTATGGCTCAGGGGAGCACAATGACCTCATAGGCAATGCAGGTATCAGAGTCTACTCCGACGGGAATACCATATCCAACAATACCTTTTACGACAATGAACTGACAGCCATTGGTCTATGGAATTGCAGCAACAACAGGATCATCAATAACACCATAAAGGACATCCCCTTTGGATATGCAGTTGAACTGTATAACTCAAATGCAACCACAATTGAAGGAAACAAGCTGCTCCATAACCACTGGGGAATTGAGATGCAGAGAAGCGACTCAAATACAATTGAAGGCAATGAGATAACTGATAGCATCAACGACGCAATTAGGGCTATGAAATGCAATTTTACCATAATTTCCGGCAACATAATCACAGGCAGCGGCTGGGAGAGTGAGTATGAGGGAAATGGAAAAGGCATATCGTTGATGGGATCTATGAGCGCAATAACCAACAATCTCATAGAGTTCAATAGGGATGACGGTATCCACATTGAGAGCATCTTCTGGAACAACTATCCCGCTGATGAGTCCTATGATAATTTCATCCATAAAAACAAGATCAAGCGCAATGGCAAAGACGGAATCTCTCTGGTAAAGAGCTGGGAAAATCAGCTATGGGATAACAACATCACCGCCAATCATGGCAATGGCATAGGCTTAACCTTCAGCCACAACAATACACTTGAATTAAACAACATCAGCCAAAACCAGCAGGGCATACTCCTCTACCAATCCAACTATACGAGAATTGCCAATTCCACTATTATGGATGAAGTAAAAGGCGGAATTATTCTCGATCAATACTGCACAGGGAACACTCTTGCCTTTAACATAGTCTCCAATAGCACCGAAGGCATCAATATCTCAGGCGGCTCTTATTCAAATGCCATATTTGGAAATAATCTCACCTCAAATGTTCAGCCGGTCTGGGACATTGCAAGCAATTCCTGGGATAAGGAAGGCAAGGGCAACTATTACGGCCAACCGGATTGCAAGGACCAGGACAGTGACGGCATTTGCGACTTGCCCTACCTGATTGCCGGAGGCACCAGCGTGGATCACTACCCACTGGTGAGCTGGTCGAGACTGCCCGGATGAGCATCAATTACCTATACAACGAGTCAATTGCATGAATGACAAGATAGCCGAAGAAATCAAAAGCAGATGGCCCAGCAAGTTCTATGATCAGGAACGCTACGTCTTCCAAAGTATCCGGCCAGGTGACCGAATATTTGTAGGCACGGGCTGCGGTGAGCCACAGCATCTGGTCAGCTCTCTGCTCAATTTCGTTCAGAGCCAGCCTAAGGCCTTCATGGATGCCGAGCTTATAAACATAGTCACACTGGGCGTCGCCGCCTACACGAACGAAAAGTTCAAAGACAACTTTCGGCTCAACTCCTTTTTTATCGGTGACAACACCCGAAAGTCGGTAAACCAGTGCGGGGCCGACTACACACCCATCTTCCTTTCACAGTTGCCGGCTCTAATCCGATCAGAGAGGATACCTATTGATGTGGCTCTCATCCAGACCACGCTCCCTGATGAAGATGGTAATATGAATCTGGGAGTTAGCGTGGACATCGTCCGGGCGGCCGTCGATAAGGCAAAAATAGTGATCGCCCAGCCTAACTCGTTTATGCCTGCTGTGCAAGGAGATGGCTGGATCAGCATGGATGAAGTCGACTACATCATTGCTAAAGATGAACCATTGTTGGAGTATATCGAAGACGTTCCCGGAGATATTGCTCAAAAGATCGGAGGATATGTCGCACGTATTGTGGAAGACGGTTCGACCATTCAAGTGGGGTATGGCAGCATTCCCAATGCGGTCGTCAGCAGTCTGCAAGGGAAAAAGCATCTGGGAGTGCACACGGAACTGCTTAACGATGGTATTGCCGCTCTGATGGAGAACGGAGTTGTGGACAATAGCCAAAAGAGCCTGAATCCCGGCAAGAGCATTGCAACCTTCTGCATGGGCCGGCGCCAGACCTTTGATTTTCTGAAGGATAAAAGCTCTATAGAGTTTCGTGCAATCGACTATACCAATAATCCCCTCATCATTGCTCAGAATAGCAAGATGACGGCCATCAACAGCGCTCTGCAAGTCGATCTCACCGGACAGGTATCGGCAGAATCTTTAGGGCACAGTTTCTACAGCGGTATCGGCGGCCAGGCAGATTTCATGCGAGGAGCAGCCCTTGCCCCTGGCGGAAAGACCATTATCGCCCTGCCTTCTACAGCGCATCAGATGGGGCAGGATCTCTCTACCAGAGGGCCGCAGGTCTCCAGGATTGTGCCATTCCTCAGCGAGGGAGCAGGAGTCACCTTAACCAGGGGTGATATTCACTATGTTGTAACTGAATATGGTATCGCCTATTTGCATGGCAAAAGCATTCGAGAGAGGGCCATGGATCTTATCACCATCGCCCATCCCAATTTCCGGCTCTGGTTGATTGAGGAGGCCAGGAGACTGCATCTCATCTATCCGGATCAGGCCTTCATCCCCGGCATAAAAGGCGAGTATCCAGAGGATCTGGAGGTTTTAAAGACCACCGCCAAAGGCTTGCAGATTCTCTTGCGGCCCATCAAGATCAGTGATGAGCCGATGCTCAAGGACTTCTTTTACTCACTATCTCATGAAAGCATGTATCAAAGATTCATCTCAGCCAGGAGAGACATACCCCATGAATTGCTGCAAGAATTTGTGGTAGTGGACTACTTCCAGAAGATGATACTGGTAGCCGTAATACAGGAAGGTGACAGAGAATCTATCTGCGGATTGGGCCAGTACGGTCTGAACAGCGATACCTACACCGCGGATGTAGCTTTGGTGGTGAGGGACGACTGCCAGAAAAAAGGTGTGGCAGGTGAACTGCTCAGCTATCTGACTTATCTTGCCAAGAGACAGGGGATCCTGGGTTTCACGGCAGAGGTTCTGGTAGGCAATGATCCTGTCTTCCGGCTTTTTAAGAAAATGGGATTTGATGTGAGCAAGAGGAGCGCGGAAGGGGTTTATGAGATGCTGGCTATGTTCAGATAATGACTATTTCTTATTGCCAATCTTATTATCATTATGCGGAAATCCAATCCGCGCGGGAGATCCCTGCATCATTTAAAATTGTTTTGATGAGATTTACATCTACGTCCTCACCTTGATGCGGATTTGGCAAGGTGTCGCCAATGATCATGTAAGGGTGCTTTCTGCCATGGTGCGGTCCTTCCAATCCAAGCTTCTTCAGCTTCTTAATGAGGACTCGATAAGGAACGGGAACTATTTTACACAATGGCCATCGGCTCCTGAGAGACCCCGATTGTATAACCCTCAAGGGACGTAATGGCGAAGACTCTTTGCAGCCGAATGGCAATCCATTCTTCAATTACTTCTATAAGATCTTCCCGGCATTTCTCAATAGTCTCACCGGTAGCTATCACGCCACGAAGACCTTCCACAGTGGCCATGTAGGAGCCATTCTCCAGGGATTCGTACTTCGCTAGCCGCAAAGCTGCCCCGATATACTCCGAGAACATGATAAGTTCTACTACTCTATGGGATTTAACTTTTATCGTTTGATTTTTTTTCATGAGATGCCTTTTGCTCAGGCTGCGTACTCCGCCAGGGGCCCCAGCCGGGAGCCTTCCGTTCATGAATTCAGGTCATGGTTGCTATGAATACAAGGCAGCTTGATGCTGCAGCGACTCCTCAGTTATTTGAGAAATACCCCTTGCGGATCAGCGACAATTATTATAGAAAGCGGCTCCACAGTATATCCTCATGAGATCATTCGCCAGGCCTAAAGTGGTTTTGAGCAAGTGCATCGAATTTGCCAAATGCCGATATGACGGCAGCATGATTCCCAGCGATTTTGTCAAGGCGTTAGAGCCTCATGTGGAATTCATCCCGGTCTGCGCGGAGATGGAGATAGGCCTGGGAGTGCCCAGAGACTCCATAAGGATCGTATCGATTAATGGAGAACATAGGCTGGTCCAGCCGGCCACTGGCCTGGATGTAACAGACAAAATGGGGGACTTTTCAAGCAGCTTCCTGGCTTCCTTGCAGGAGGTGGACGGATTCATCCTCAAGTATCGCTCTCCTTCCTGCGGCATGAAGGATATCAAGGTCTATTCAGGCTCAGCAAAGTCAACAGCCGTATCTAAGACCGCTGGCTTCTTCGGAGGGGCCGTGGTCAAGTCTTTTCCCGATCTGGCAATCGAGGACGAAGGCAGGCTCCGAAATTTCAACATCAGAGAGCACTTCCTGACCAAGCTTTATGCTCTGGCAAGCTTCAGAGAAATGCAGAACCACGGTTCGGTCTCGGATCTAATCCAATTCCATACCGAAAATAAGCTGCTTCTTGCCGCTCATAGCCTGAAGGAGGCCAAGATCTTAGGAAATATAGTGTCCAACCACGAGAGCCTGGATTTTGCAGATCAAGCCAGACTGTATCGAATGCATCTGGCAGAAGCCCTCAAGAGGCCGCCCCGATATACCTCCAAAGCAAATGTGCTCAATCATTCTCTGGGATACTTCTCAGAGCAGCTGTCTATTGACGAGAAGGCCAATTTTCTCAGGAACATAGAGCGATTTAAGGAGAGAAGGCTTCCTTTCAGTGCCCTTCTGGCCGTGCTGCAGAGCTGGATAGCTCGTTTTGGGGTGGAGTACTTGAGGAATCAGACACTTTTCGAGCCTTTTCCTGAGGAGCTGATTGAGCTGTGCCGGGACACTCAATGCGAATGGTCTGGCTCGGAGCTTTTTGAAGGAAGAGAGGCTACAGGAGCACCTAAGAGATCATGAAGATCGGCTATCCTACCATCGCTCTGGGTTTGAGCTGCACGCCCAGCCATACCTTTCGTCTCGCACCCTACTCAGAGGAGAGGCTTATCAAGACTGTCGCCAAAAACCTGGATTACCTGGAAAATATCCATGAATATAATCTGGATAATGATTTCCTGTTCTTTCGCATAAGCTCGGACATTGTGCCGTTCGCATCGCATCCTATCTGCAAATTTGAATGGGCACATTATTTTGCAGCCCTCCTGGCGGATCTGGGGCAATTCATAAGGATTTATTCCAATAGTTTTCGATACACTCCATTATGAATGCCATCCTAGTTGCGAAATCCTTAGATAGGCACTCGAAGGGAAGACATGGCGCGATTCTGACGGAATTCCGAAGGTTGACTACAGCAGCCAGGCCCCGGGGAAGAAGGCGGGAAAGTATGCAAAGTCCATTCCATCCCTCCTCAGAGTACGTTCTCAAATAAAATCATTTAGCCACGGCCAGCGTCAGATTGCCGTGCGGCATGACCAGCATGCGCGCATCCCTGCCCTGTCTGGCTCTGGCCAGCTCCAGGGCCTCCTCAAGAGTTGCCGCTGGAGTAAAGAAGCACATCTCCGCCTTATCCATAGGCAGAGCCGATACCAGGATCAGATGATGCTGCATGGACTCCTTGGCCAGGAAGGCGGCCTTGTGCCCGCCAAACTCATACTCCCTGCCAAAGCGCTCCCAGCAATCCTCGGCAGATGTCGCTTCCCTTGCCCAGCGCTCGAATACGGGATGGCCCAGTCCCTCGCTGCACTGCGCCACCAGGATGATGCTGCCGCCGGGAAGAGCAGCGTTTTTGGCATTGTCCAGAGCTTTTTGCGCCTGGAAGAGGTTTAGGTCTTTGGGCCTGCCCCCTGCGCAGGTCACAACTATCTCTGCCGGCTTAACCGGGCGGCGGTACATGCGATCCACGGTAGCAGCGCCGATGCGGTGAGCGGAGATAAAGTCGCCGGCAACCGACTGGACAACCTCCTTCTTGCCATTCAATACGACATTCAAAATGAAATCCAGCCCAGCTATTCCAGCCGCGTCCTCCATGTCCTGGCGAACCGGGCTGTCCAGCCTTCCCGTAACTGAGTTTGCTTCCCTCATCAGCTCATGATTCTTGATAACAGAACGCTCCGAGCTGACTCCCGGCAAGACGGCTTTGGCTCCGCCGCTGTATCCGGCATAATAGTGATACTCGATATTTCCTGTGGCCACGATGAGATCAGATGAGAGAGCCGTCTCCAGGATCTCCACTGGCGTTCCCCGCCTTGTTTCACCCAAAGATACGCAATTCTTGGGATCATGCTGCATGTAGGGCAGGCTGGTACAGCCTTTCAGGAGCAAGCGTTCCTCCTCGGTCGTCATCCTGCGGTGCGTACCCAGAGCAAAGATAATTCTGAGATCGCTGATGCCCAGATCCTCAAGCCGACGGATAAGAGGCGGAAGCATGAGATGACTGGGGGCAGGACGGGTGATATCGCTCACCAGAATGCTGGCCGATTTAGAGCCGGCAAAATCATCCAGACATTTTCCATTGGAATGATCAATTGATCTATCAATCTCACCGGCAGGCGCGGCTGAAAGCTCTTCTGCCAGTACCACCTCTGCCCCTTCATCCAACATCAGATCGAGGCACCCTTGACCGTAGCCAAGCCGGACATTATTATTAGAATTCATGATATTTATGTCTTCCAGATCACGGCGCGGCTGAGCATCTCGGAAAAGGCTTCGAAGATGGGACGATCCGTTTTCACAAGGAAATAATCCGCCCCAACCTGACTGCATGCCGCCCTGATGCGATCATTATGCTCTGCCATACGTCTGAGATACTCCTTTCGCTCATCCTCAGTCACCCGGGTGATGAGCGGCTGGCCGCTCTCCATGTCTACGAACTTGATATCGCCTCCGAAGGCAAGCTCCGCCTCTTGCGCTGCCAGCACTTGAATTACCACCAGCTCATGCCCTGATAGCCGGTAGATGCTGGATAGGACATCATCCGTCTCTCCCAGCAGGTCGGATATCAGGACCACCAGGCTGGTGGTCTTGAGAAGCGATTCCACCTGATCTGCGATGCCAAGCAAGCCCGTCCCACCTCGAGGACTTATCCCGTCCAGCACCTCAATGGATTGAAAGAGATTTCTTCTTCCCCGTTTGGGCTCACCAGGATAGAGCTTCTTGCAAAAGAGGGATATGGCATACTTCTCATTTTCCAGGGTGGCCAGATAGGCAAAGCCAGCGGCCAGGCGCGCAGCATATCCAAACTTTCCCTCATAGCCCATGCTGGCGCTGCCGTCCAGGAGAATGTGCACCACCAGGCTTCTCTCCTCCTCATGCTCCCGGATGTAGAGCTTTTCAGTTCGACCGAAGACCTTCCAGTCCACCAGCTTGAAGTCGTCTCCTTTGCGGTATTCCCGGTAGCCGACTGGGCTTATGCCGTGTCCAAAGCGCAGGGACTTTCTGCCTCCACTGTAGGCGGTCGATACTCGCTTCCTGACGAGCAAGGAGAACTTCTCCAGCTCTTTAAAGAACTCTGTATCCATGATCGATCCTTAAAGATCTTGACTCTTTAAAATGTCCGTTACCACCTGGTCGCGAGTGAGACCCTTTCGCTCCGCCTCAAAGCCCAGGATGATCCTGTGCCTCAAGACCGGATAAGCCATGACATGCAGATCATCTTTGGAGACATAGTTCCTGCCCTGCAAGAAAGCTCTGGCTTTTGCTGAGAGAATAAGACCGATGGTAGCCCTGGGGCTGGCTCCGTATGCAACTCCCTCCCACTTGCGCGTGGCCAGGACGAGATTTACTGTCGCTTTCTTCAGATCATCGGAAACAGGAATGTCTCGGCAGAGTTGCTGCAGTGCAATCACCTCATCCTTGCTGACCACCGGCTGCACGTTGGGCTCGCCGCGAATGGTATATCTCTCCAGGATCTCCATTTCCTCTTCCTTGGATGGATATTCCATGAAAACCTTGAGCAAGAACCTGTCCAGTTGTGCCTCGGGAAGAGGGAAGGTGCCTTCCATCTCAATTGGGTTTTGCGTGGCCAGGATAAAAAATGGCTTATCGAGAAGATAGGTCTTGTTACCCACCGTTACCTGCTTTTCCTGCATGGCCTCTAAAAGAGCGCTCTGCGTCTTGGGAGATGCCCGGTTGATCTCATCCGCCAGGACTATATTGGAAAATACTGGCCCCGCCTCGAAGCGAAACTTTTTGCTCTTGTCGATCTCGTCGATGATGGTCGTGCCGGTGATGTCCGCAGGCATAAGGTCGGGTGTGCATTGAATCCTGCTGTAATCAAGGCCCAGACAGGAGGCCGTGGTCTTCACAAGAAGCGTCTTGGCAAGGCCTGGATTGCTCTCCAGGAGAGCGTGGCCTCCGGCCAGAATGGCAACCAGTAGCTGCTCGATGGCCACATTCTGGCCGACCATGACTTTGTCGATCTCGCGCCGGAGCCTTTTGAAGATCTCAGGTGCCCGGCTGTAGACTGCTTTCTGATCCTCCGACATTATTCTCTCCTTCTATCATTTTCTGGAGGGGGTTTTCGGGTAATTATAGCTTTTCCCTATTGCTTTTTCTAGATTATATGTCAGGGCATTTCAGGAGCTGCTTGATTTACCTCTTCGCATACAATTTATTGGTAATAGGTATTTATCCGGACCGCAACCTATGCCCTAAGCGCAGCCAACGTGCAACCCTGGCGCTTTGTGGTGATGAAGAACAGAGAGCTGTGGATAGAGCAGGCTGCTAAATCATTGGGAATAGGATGCTGCTGGATAAAGATGTGATCCTCAAGTGGATTGAGTGACGAACTGACAGAGATTGCAGGGGAGAATCCAGAATTGACGGAAGATAATTTACATATCGGTGAATGGAAAGAGAATTCAATCAGAGTAGATCTTGTGCGATCCTGGCAAGAGGAAGAGATTGTGCATCTCTATCGGGCCGCAGGCTGGTGGAAAGAGGAGATGGATGCCAGCCGGATCAACGATTTGATCAGAGGAAGCTTTCTATTCGCCGTGGCGATTGATATTTCTACCGGCAGAGCCGTGGGGATGGGCCGTGTGATTTCAGATGGTATTGCAGACGGGTATATTCAGGATCTGGTGGTGCAGGGCGACAAGAGGAGCTGGGGAGTGGGAACGATGATTCTCGCCAGGCTTTTGGAGGAATGCAGGATTCGCAAGATCACCTGGATCGGTTTGATCGCAAAACCAGGCAAAGAGGATTTTTACAGATCACTGGGGTTTGTGACCATGCCCGGATATGTGCCCATGCTCTTTGATGAGGGGGCAAGAGGATGCTAGGCAATGCAGACTTCAGGCCCGTTGCACTCTCAGACCGGGATTTCTTTTTGCGCCATTATCAGAGCTACCCCCAGCAGCACAGCGATAATACTTTTACCAACATGGTCTGCTGGAATGACTATGCTCATTACAGGTATGCCTACCTGGATGGCTGTATAATCCTTTGCAGCACAATCGCAAAAATGACACGTTACCGCCCCCCCATCGGCCCCAGAAATCCAAAGCTTCTATCTGACGTTCTGAGGCTTGCCGCCAAGAGCGAGGAAGAGTATCCGTTTGTAATCCTGGACCCGGATACTAAAGATTGGATGGCCGGAATCTATCCGGATCTTCAATTCCATGCGGAGAGAAAGTACTTTGACTATGTCTATCTGGCCTCGGATCTGGCGGAATTGCCGGGCAAGAAATATCTAACCATTCGCCAACAACTTAACAAATTCCAGAAGACCTGCATGCCCCAGGTAGAGATGATCCGCGAAGAGAATCTCAGCGAGATCGAGGATTTCCTGGACCTGTGGTGCGATTGGAAGGATTGCGACTCCGATCCAGTGCTCGCCAGCGAAAAGGAGGCAGTGTCTTTTGCCTTATCTCATTATAAAGAGCTGCAGA
This sequence comes from Methanothrix sp., assembly GCA_028688175.1. Classification (GTDB taxonomy): domain Archaea; phylum Halobacteriota; class Methanosarcinia; order Methanotrichales; family Methanotrichaceae; genus Methanothrix. The sequence continues at coordinate 14,154 of JAQTYS010000010.1, forward strand.
TCTCTGGACTTGCCATCCGTGCCAATGGCAAGATAGGTGCCATGTCCCTCTTTGAAGGTTTAAACAGCGATACGGCTCTGGTACATTTCGAGAAGGGGCTGCCGGATTGCAAGGGAATTTATAGGGCCATCAATGCTGAGACGGCCAGGGTCTTGGCAAAGGATTACAAATACATCAACCGGGAAAGCGACATGGGAGTAGAAGGCATTCGCGAGGCGAAGACACGATACCATCCCCGTCATATGGCTATGGTGCATATGCTCAGGAGAGATGAGCTGGAGCAGTTGCTATATTAATCTATGATGATCTACCTTGGCTAAAAGATATGGGCATATGGGCATCCTTGCAGGTGCAAAAAATGCTTATGCTAATCTATATGCTCATAAATTGCTCTTGCCGGAATATTTAGAATTCTTGTGGTTATTTCTACGAATAGATCTTCCTGCTGCATTTTATCCATTCCGAATTTGTCATCCAGGGCCAATCTTTCCATCTCGAGAGCAATAAGCCTCGTCTGAATCTGGGCAATTTTGTAGTGATTTCCCAGGCACGCAATAATATTCATGAAGTATCCGATACTGCGTGGTTTCTCTGATGACAGATTCTTAATCAGGCCGCATTCGGTACAATAGGGATGGGGCTTTAATCCCCTTTCTCTGCCTTCAAAGTAGTAGGGCAGCCAGATCTTCTCTCTGCTGCCGGATATCTTGTGCTCGCAACCAGACATCTATTTTATCCCTCGTCTCTGATTAGGATCAGAGATTCGGAGCATTAAAACTTTTTGCAGGTAGGATAATAGAATGGGAGATACTTGAAGGGGGTATAGCCATTTGCCAATAATCCTTTTTCGTTAAATATATTCTCATTCTTTTTTACTGTTCGTCTAAGTTGCGCCATATTGGTATTAGCAAAAAAAGATAGTTAAATTGATGAACTATTATTATATATTAGATGGAGATGAGATTAATGAATGATGTGCAAATTATTCCTGCGCGAATTAGAATAATATAATAGTAGAACTTTAAAAAAAAGGGAGGGTTATATCCCACTTACAGATCAATGCGTGGGATATTCTCTACGGATTCTGGGTTAGCGAGAGCGGACAGGTCTCCGGTCTCCTTTCCAAGGGCCTTGGCCTTGATGACACGGCGCATGATCTTGCCGGATCGGGTCTTGGGGACATCCTTGACGAAGTAGACCTTGTCGGGGTAAGCGACTGGGCCCAGTACCTTCCTGACGTGGGTTGAGATCTCCTTAGCGAGCTCTGGAGACTCGGCAACGCCATCCCTGAGAATGACGAAGGCCACAATCTTCTCGCCCTTGACTTCATCGGGCTGGCCGACTACGGCTGCCTCGGCGACCTTGGGGTGAGAAACGGCGGCGGACTCGACCTCAGCGTTGGAGATTCTGTGTCCTGCTACCTTCAGCACATCATCAATTCTGCCCTGGATCCACCAGTAGCCATCCTTGTCTCGGGTGGCCTTGTCTCCAGCCAGATATGTGCCGGGCTTGACCTGCCAGTACATGTCCCAGTACTCTTTCTTGTACCTGACTTCATCTCTGAAGAAGGCACGGAGCATGGATGGCCAGGGGGCCTTCTGGACGATGTTGCCGCCGTATCCCAATGGGACGGAGTTGGCATCTTCATCGTAGATATCGGTGTTCATGCCGGGCAAGGGGAATGTGACGGAGCCGGGCTTCTCGGGTGTCATGGCCAGAGGGGCGATGACGTGGCATCCGGTCTCAGTCTGCCACCAGGTATCAATGATGGGTGCCTGATCGGCGCCGATGTTCTTCCTGAACCACATGTAGGCTTCTGGGTTCAGTGGCTCGCCCACAGATGCCAGAATTCTGACGGTGGACAGATCGTACTTCTTCACAAAGGCCTCGCCGGTCTTCATGAACATTCTGATGGCAGTTGGTGCGGTGTAGAATACAGATACGCCGTATTGCTCAATGATGGACCACCAGCGGCCCAGATCGGGGAAGTCGGGAGACCCCTCGTAAAGGATGCTGGAGGCACCAAGGCAGAGCGGGCCGTATACTACGTAGCTGTGGCCTGTGATCCATCCGCAGTCTGCGGTGCACCAGAATACATCATCGTTGTGAACATCCAGTACCCAGGAGGTTGTCTGAGCGGGACAGACGGCATATCCGCCGTGAGCGTGCTCAATACCCTTGGGCTTGCCGGTGGTTCCGGATGTGTAGAGAATGAATAGCCTGTCCTCTGGATCAAGCGGGACGGTCTCGCACTGAGCAGACTGGCCGCTTACGAAATCGTTGTAGAAGACATCGCGTCCCTCGGTCATTGGTACGGAGACGCCGGTTCTCTTGACGACTACTACCTTCTTGACGGAGGGGGCGTTCTTCATGGCCTCATCTACATTGGGCTTGAGGGGCAGGGGCTTTCCGCGCCTGTAGAAGCCGTCAGCAGTGACGACAACCTTGGCCTCAGCATCGTTGACCCTGCTGGCCAGGCCACCGGAGGAAAATCCGGAGAACACGATGGTGTGAATGGCACCGATCTTGGCGCAAGCGAGCATGGTGATGGGCAGCTCAGGGATCATGGGCAGGTAGGCAACGACTCTGTCTCCCTTCTCGACGCCAACACTCTTCAGGGCATTGGCCATCTTGTTGACCTCTCTGTACAGCTCGTAGTAGGTGATGGTCCTGTTATCGCCCACTGGCTCGCCTATGAAGTAGTAGGCTACCTTGTTGCGGTTTGCGGACTTGGCATGCCTGTCTACGGCGTTGTAGGCTACGTTGATCTTGCCGCCGGTGAACCACTTGAAGTAGGGCTTGCCGGAGTCGTCAAGAACCTGGGTGTAGGGCTGGAACCAATCTGCATAGGTCTGAGCCATCTCATCCCAAAAATCAATGTAATTATCGGAGCACCACTTGCGCATCTCCATCTCAGTCTTGAAGCCCTTCTTCTTCATCCACTGGAATGCATTGGAGTGCTCAACTATCCACTGCGGGGTGTTGAAAATCCTGGTCTCTTCGGCCAAAGATGCCGTTTTTGCTGTATCAGCCAATTTCATACCTCCTTGTGATCAAGTGTTCCCCAATCTGAATTGTCCGGGCCTATATGTGAAGAATCATTGCTTATGCCTCTCTTTTGCTCCTGCCCAGACCACCATCCGACAAAACGCGGAATGATTTTGGGAAACATCGGCTCAAAACCTACCTGATCATTTATAAAGTTATCGCGATATAAATCATAATGATCTATAATCATAATGATTTTTAGCTAAAAATAATGCATTTAGAAAGTAATTGATTGTATCACAGATAATAATTAATATTGGTCAAGAAAGCCGGCGGAAAATCGATTTTGATATAGAACGCCTTCTCCCGGATAATAGAAATAAAAATAAAAAAGAATTTTCCGCTCACTTGATGAGCGGAATGGCTTCGACAGATTCTGGGTTGGCCAGAGCTGAGATGTCACCAGTGGGATTGCCCAGAGCCTTGGCCTTGATGACGCGGCGCATGATCTTGCCGGACCGGGTCTTGGGCACATCGTTCACGAAGTAGACGGACTCAGGATAGGCCACGGGGCCCAGGACGGAGCGCACGTGCTTGGATAGATCCTTGTCGAGACCAGCAGTGGGTTCAATGCCGGTCTTGAGGATAACGAAGGCTACGATAACCTCACCCTTGACCTCGTCGGGCTTGCCGATGACGGCTGCCTCTGCGACCTTGGGATGAGATACCAGGGCGCTCTCGACTTCGGCATTGGAAATCCTGTGACCGGCTACCTTCAGCACATCATCGATTCTGCCCTGGATGGTAAAGTATCCATCCTTATCCTTGGTGGCCTTATCGCCAGCCAGGTATGTGCCGGGTCTGATATCCCAGTAGGTGGACCAGTACTCCTTTTGGTACCTAACCGTGTCCTTGTAGAAGGCCCTGAGCATGGACGGCCAGGGTGTATTGCTGACGATGTTGCCTCCGGAGCCTGGCGGCACAGGATTGGCATCCTCATCAACGATGTCCACGTTAAAGCCGGGCAGCGGGAAGGTGGGAGAGCCGGGCTTCAAGGGGGTGATGGGCAAGGGTGACACCAGGAAGCATCCGGTCTCAGTCTGCCACCAGGTGTCCATAATCTGCAACTTGCCGGCGCCGAAGTTGTTTCGATACCATATCCAGGCCTCGGGATTGATGGGCTCGCCCACAGATCCAAGCAGCCGCAGACAGGAGATGTCATGCGTCTTGGGCCACTGGTCGCCGGCCTTCATGAACATTCTCACGGCAGTTGGCGCAGTATAGAGCACTGATACCTTATTCTCGCTGATGATCTTAAACCACCTGCTGAAGTCTGGATAGTCAGGGGATCCCTCATAGATCATGCTGGTAGCACCCAGGCAGAGTGGTCCATAGACTACGTAGCTGTGGCCGGTGATCCATCCAACGTCTGCTGTGCACCACCAGACATCGGTGTCCTTGATATCGAAGACCCAGGAAAGAGTCTGGGCGGGAGTCACGCAGTAGCCGCCGTGAACATGCTCGATACCCTTGGGCTTGCCTGTAGTTCCGGAGGTGTAGAGGATAAACAGCCGATCCTCGGCATCCATCTTCTCGCTCTCGCAAACATCCGACTGCTTGGCTACCAGCTCATGGTACCAGATATCCCTTCCTGCCTTCATGGGAACATCGATGCCTGCTCTCTTTACCACAACGATATTAGTGACGCTTGGGGTATTAGCTGTTGCTTCATCCACATTTGGCTTAAGGGGCAGTGGCTTGCCACGCCTGAAGAAACCATCCGTTGTAACTACTACTTTGGATTCAGCATCGAGGACCCTGCTGTTAAGGCCACCGGAGGAAAATCCAGAGAAGACCACGCTGTGTATGGCACCGATCTTGGCACATGCCAGCATGGCAATGGGGGTCTCTGGGATCATGGGCATATAGATGCTGACTCTATCTCCCTTGCCAACTCCCAGGCTCTTGAGACCATTGGCAAACTTGTTGACCCTCTTGGCCAGATCTGCATAGGTGATCTTCTGGGTAGGCTGATCGACGGGTTCAGGGACAAATATGTAGGCTACCTTATCCTTTTTAGCACCCGTGGCGTGCCTATCCACTGCATTGTAGGCTACATTGATCTTGCCGCCTACGAACCACTTAGCGTAAGGCGGTACCCAGTTGAGGACCTGAGCATAGGGCTCTTGCCAATCGGCATAGGTCTTGGCCATCTCATCCCAGAAGGTGATGAAATTCTGGCCGGTCCAGGCGCGCATCTCACGTTCGCTCTTGAATCCCTTCTTCTTCATCCAAGCCATGACATTAGAATTCTCAACGAGCTCCTTGGACGGCTCGAATACTCTCGTCTCCTCATAAAGAACAGACGTTGTTGCTTTTTGCTCAGCCAATTTTGTAACCTCCGTTGAAATCCCCACGTCTTCCCCCAACTCCCCTCAAATCGCCAAAATGCCTGCCCAAAGACCAGGGGACAACCATCGTGCACGATTCTTCCATTATCTCCCAAGACCGAAATGCCTGGCTGCGGGAGTTATCGGGAATACTGTAGCGATCGATAATTATCCTGGTTTTTCGTTTATAAAGTTGTCGAGGTAGATTTATTTAATGTACAATTATTATCATTATTAATCAACTTAATGGCTAAATTCCGAAATCATTTCGGTAACTTTGATAGAAAAAAGAAAATGAATGGGTCCGCTCAGGTGATGAGCGGAATGGCATCGACTGCATCTGGATTAGCCAGAGCGGAGACGTCACCCGTGGGTTGGCCCATTGCTTTGGCCTTGATGACACGGCGCATGATCTTGCCGCTCCTCGTCTTGGGCACGTCCTTGACGAAGTAAATCGCCTCTGGACTGGCCAATGGTCCCAGGGCAGATCTCACATGCTTAACCAGTTCCTTCTTCAGCTCATCGCTCCCCTCGACTCCCCCTCTGAGGGAAACAAAGGCCACGATGACCTCACCCTTGACCTGGTCGGGCTTGCCGATGACTGCAGCCTCGCCAACCTTGGGATGAGAGACGAAAGCGGACTCAACCTCAGCGTTGGAGATTCTATGGCCAGCCACCTTCAGCACATCGTCGATTCTGCCCTGGATAGTGAAGTATCCATCCTTATCCTTGGTGGCCTTATCGCCAGCCAGGTATGTGCCGGGTCTGATCTCCCAGTAGGTGGACCAATACTCCTTCTGGTACCTAACCGTGTCTTTGTAGAAAGCCCTGAGCATGGATGGCCAGGGTGTATTGCTCACGATATTGCCGCCGGAGCCGGCCGGCACGGGATTGGCATCCTCGTCCAGGATATCGATGTTAAACCCGGGCAGCGGGAAGGTTGCAGAGCCGGGCTTCAGGGGCGTGATGGGTAGAGGAGACACCAGGAAGGTGCCGGTCTCAGTCTGCCACCAGGTATCCATGATCTGGCATTTGCCGCCGCCGAAGTGCTCTCTATACCACATCCAGGCCTCGGGATTAATGGGCTCGCCAACTGATCCGAGCAGCCTTAAGCTGGAGATATCATAATCCTTGGCCCATTTATCGCCGGCCTTCATGAACATCCTGATGGCTGTTGGTGCGGTGTAGAAGACGGAGACTTTGTTGTCCTGGATGATCTTGAAAAACCGACCAAAGTCCGGGAAGTCAGGAGCGCCCTCATACATCATGCTTGTTGCACCTAAAACAAGCGGCCCATAAACTATGTAGGAGTGGCCTGTGATCCATCCGATATCGGCTGTGCACCACCAGACATCACTATCCTTGATGTCGAAGACCCAATGCAGAGTCTGAGCCGGTCCCACGCAGTATCCGCCGTGGACGTGCTCGATACCTTTGGGTTTGCCGGTCGTTCCGGAGGTGTAAAGGATGAACAGCCTATCCTCAGAGTCCATCTTCTCGCACTCGCATTCTTCTGACTTTCCTGCCACCAGATCGTGCCAGTAGATGTCTCTGCCCTGCTTCATGGGCACTTCAAGCCCGGTCCTCTTGACAACGATTACATTTTTCACAGTTGGGGTATTGGCAGTCGCTTCATCCACGTTTGGCTTAAGAGGAATGGGCTTGCCGCGCCGATATAAGCCATCGGTGGTTATCACAGCCTTGGCCTCAGCATCCATGATTCTGCTGTTGAGGCCGCCCGAAGAAAATCCGGAGAAAACAATGCAGTGAATGGCTCCGATCTTGGCGATGGCGAGCATGGCAATGGGCAGTTGGGGGATCATGGGCATGTACAACATGACTCTGTCTCCCTTCTGCACGCCCAGGCTCTTCAGGCCGTTGGCGAACTTGTTGACCTCCTTGTAGAGCTGTAGATAAGTGATCTTCTGGGTGGGCTGGTCGGTGGGCTCAGGGACGAAAATGTATGCTAACTTATCCTTTTTCGCGCCCCTGGCATGCCTATCCACAGAGTTGTAGGCCACATTGCACTTGCCGCCCACGAACCACTTGGCATAGGGCGGTATCCATTCCAGTGTCGAGGACCAGGGCTCAAACCAATCTGCATAGGTCTTGGCCATCTCACCCCAGAACTGGATATAGTTAGCAGAGCACCAGAGACGCAGCTCCCGCTCCGTCTTGAACCCCTTCTCCTTCATCCATTTCATGACGTTGGAGTTCTCGACGAGCTCCTTGGACGGCTCGAATACTCTTGTTTCCTCATATAGCACTGATGTCTTTGCGGTTGCCTTTTGCTCAGCCATTTTGAACCTCCTTCATAGATTTATGTCTCTAAAACCCACTCACTCTGTTTTTTGTAATCAAGTTTGTAATAAACTATCAAAGATAGGGCTCCTCTCGTACTAGGAGGGGGTCTTAGACGCATTATCATGGATGATAATTTTCATTATTAATAAACCTAATGGTGCTCTAAAACAATCATCCTAAAAAGCCAAAAGGGTTACTCTACAACAGGAGCCTGTTGGTTCTGGTAGGCCATTTACTGTCATCGAATAGCCTTTTATTAATTATTGCTTTATATTTTTAAAATTTAATATGTATGTTTAATTCATGAGAGACTCTTCGCGATTTCACCTGTCAGCTAAATGACCGGATACATAGAAGGGATTGCTGTCCGTTACTGCAACCCGGATGATGGAGCCCAGTTTTTGGCGGCCTTTGACAACTATGCCCAGATAGTTCTCGGCCCTGGCCTTCATGGTGCCGTCCCGCCCGCGCTCTGTGATCCTGGCTTCCAGAACCTCGCCCATGTACCGCTCATTTCTGAAAGCCGCGATCTTCAGCCACACCCGGGTCAATTCTCTCGATCGATCCTTCTTGATTCGGTCCGGCATGTCATACTTTTGGGCGGCAGACGTACCCGGTCGCGCCGAGAATCTGGTAATATTAACCTTATCCGGTTGCAGTCGCTCTATAAGATTCATGGTCTCGGAGAAGTTTTCATCAGTCTCACCGGGAAAACCCACGATTACATCCGTGATTATGGTGATTCTGGGGTGAGATGATCGGAAAGCACTTACAAGCTTTTGGAAGTCCGCCACCGAATATCTGCGGCCCATGCTGCGAAGAATCTCATCTGAACCGGATTGCACCGGAATATGCAAAAAGCGGTATATCTTGGGGCTCTGATATGCCGCTAGCAGCTGATCTTTGATTAAAAGAGCGCTATTGGGATTCATCATGCCCACGCGTAGCCGAAAATCTCCTGGGATCGATACCAGCCTATCCAGCAATTGGCCCAGATCTGTTCCGATATCAGATCCATAAGCGGCTGTGTCCTGGGCGGTAACCTGCACCTCTGCTGCTCCTGATGCAGCCAGCTTTTCCACCTCCACTGCCACGTCTCCCGGCCTGCGGCTCTTCAGCTTGCCCCTGGCCTTGGCAACTATGCAATAGCTGCAAGAACCGTTGCATCCTTCTGCCACATTGACGATAGCGCACAGATTGGATAAATCCTCGCAGCAAGGAGCATACGCCACCTCGCCCAGATGTGGCTTAAACGATCCGCTAAAGAGAGCTGAGATACCGGCGGCAGAGGATCGATTCAACAGTCCTTGCCGCTCCAGGCAGCGTATGCCGCCGATCGACTCTGGCATAGCGACGGGAAGACACCCGGCCACAATCAGCCGCTCGCCTTGCAGCTGGCGAAGCCTATGCATGACATTTCGCTCTGTCTTTTCCGTGACAGCGCAGGTATTCACAATTACTGCATCCGCCTCTTCCAGAGTTGATGGAATGTGGCCCATCTCTCGTAAAGCCCTTGCCAGATCCTGTGAGTTCCCCTGGTTGGCTGTGCAGCCGAAAGTCTCGATATAGAATTTCATGCCACTTCCGCAGCCATCTCTTCTCTACGTACCTGATATATTCCTACTATTATGCCCATTATGGCAGGAGCCAGGAAGAAACCACCGATACCCGCCACCAGAGCCCCTCCCAAAAAGGAGAGCATTACCAGCAAAGGATGCAAGGAGGATTTAGCCGCTACCAGGTATGGCCGGATTAAGAGTTCCGAAGGCAGGTAGATGAGTGCGGAAGATATGAGGAAGAAAACGACCGCACCTTGCAACCCTTCCGTGAAATATCGGTAAATTGTCACCGGAATTATGACCACCCAGGAGGTGAGGAATGGGACCATTCCGGCCATAAAGACGATGCTGGCCAGGGCAAAGGGTCTGGGCAGACTGAAGGCATAAAAGATAGAAGCGGCTATGATGCTTCCCAAAATAGAGGTATAAATCGTGCCGATAAAGATGCCGCTCAGGATATAATCGATGCGGCTCATGTATTTTCTATACGCCTCTTTCTCCCTTTGCGGCAGGAGAGATATTATCGATTCCACAAAGCTCTCCCCATCCACCAGAACGAAATAGCAAACCGGAATGGAAACTATGAAGTTGATGATTCCCAAAGAGGCAACTCTTCCAATGTGAAAGACAGGGATAGAGGAGGCGATGGGAGCAATGGTGCTTGCGGCATTCTCCAGGCTGCTGGTTAACAGATCTTTCATCCAGGGTGTCATATCCCGAGAGGTCTGCGCCGTTAGGATGCCTAGCGCATTTCTGATCGCCTCTTGGTTCTTGGCCAGGATCAAGATCTGGTTGGCAATCTCAATCATTCCCATGCCCAGGATCAGAAAAATGGGCAGTACTATGCAAATGGCGGCAACCAAGGATCCCAGACGCTTTCTCTTGCCGAATTTATCCCGGATGGGCTTGCCAACGTAGGCGAAAACGGTTCCAAGGATTATGCCGTCCATGAAGGGGAAGAAGAAATAGAATATCAATAGCACTGAAGCTAGTGCTATGATCAGCATTCCTTTGTGTTCAGAGCACCATTTCCCGGGATCAAAGTCCATGCATCACAACTAAAAAGCACATATTGTTTCCCTGATAGATATTTGTTATGCCTATGATATCAGGCGCATGCCAGGTCCAGCATCTCATCTAATTTTTCCAGAGGACGGCCGGCATCCATGTTCTGCGCAGCCACCCAGGCTTTCAGCTTTTTAATGGGCTTGCCGCAATCGATTATATCTGCGGCCTTTTGCACGCCTTCTCCGAGGTCGCGGGCATGATTGGTGATGCAGAGTATTGGTGCCGCATTCAGGCATACGATATCCCTCCTGCAGCTATGATCTTCTCCAGACAAAACCCGCAGCAGCTTTATGGCTTCTGCCTCTCTATCGCTACTGTAAAGGAGAGATGATTCATCTGCATCTCTTAGCTCCAGGTCCTGCGGATTTATGGTATACTCCAGGATTGTTCCATCCTCGGCGAGTTCAGCTACAGATGACCGGCCCAAAGTAGAGAGCTCATCCATGCCACGCATATCATCCCTGCTCCT
>JAQTYS010000179.1 GCA_028688175.1 Methanothrix sp.
CCAATTCTGTACGCATTACTACTATTTAAAGGTTGCCTTTCAGCAGATCTCTTTAGCGTCGATTATTGGACCAACTCAAAAGGAGTTCGTAGTATTTATAGCTTTCGAGTCACTCGGACTGCACCATGAGGAGAAGTCGCGAAGGAGACACGAAAACATGAACTCTTTTCGGCAGCCATTGTGATCGAAACTCGTATTTAAGGATTTCGACACCTTCATGAACCCAGATTTTGGTCTGGATGCTGAAAGCGGGTCCTACGAGCCCATCGCATCGGCCTCCTCTCCAAGGGGAGACCTGTATTTATAGATAGCGCACCAGAAAGGCTGCAAAGCATAGTAATAATATCCGCCAGGAAGACTCCGGACTCTCCCGATATGGAATTGGATAGAGGGGCCGAAAGCAAAGGATTTCACTCTTGCCGCGCGATCTCACACCCGCGCAGGCTCTCCGGTCAGAGGCAGAGCGGCTACACGGTATCAAGCAGCAATTGCCGCGCAATCACCGAAGATCCGCTGCATGCTACTCTACTGTATAACCGATAAGAAATAAGCTGAATGGAGCTGGAAAGAGCGGAAAATAGGATCTGAATTTTGGGGGAAAGGATATCCAAAACATAAAGGATGATCGCGATAAGGAGTCCACGATTGCTTAAGGATCCTCTTAGCCACTGTCCCGCATAGAAAGTCAGCTAACTAATCGCGAAGAGACTATCCCGCTCCACCTACCGTCGCCTCGGCCACCAGGAGGTGCGGCGATCCGTCGCTCACGGGCACAAGCTGTCCTGCTTTTCCGCAGCGCCCGCTGTTGAACTTCAGATCATTGCCCACGGCGCGAACATGCATCAGAGTCTCCAGGATCTTGCCTGACAGGGACACATCGCGCAAGAGCTGCGTTTTCTCGCCATTTTCCACCAGATAGCCTCTCTTGGCATTAAACTGGAATACGCCCTCACCCGTGCTCACCTGGCCGCCACGGCTGCCCGCCAGATAAACTCCGTCGCCTAGCTCGCGAAGGATCTCTTCCAGCTTCCAGTCGCCGTTGGCGATGTAGGTGTTGCTCATACGCACCACCGGCCGGTCCAGTCCCTCGGCGCGAGCATTGCGCGCTTCTCCGCCTAACCGCGCTGCGGTCTCGCGAGAATTGAGATAAGACTTGAGAATGCCGTTTTCCACCAAAACAGTTTCTTGGGCCAGGCTTCCCTCGTCGTCAAAAGGATAGTAGCCATTGTTCATCAAACTGGGATCGTCCTTGACCGTCACCAATTCCGATCCGATCTTCTGGCCCAGCTTTCCTTCCAGACAGGAGTCGCCCTCCAGGATGATATCACCCTCTGTGGCATGACCCACTGCCTCATGAACGAAGACTCCGGCCAGCTCCTGATCAAGGAGAACGGGATAGGTTCCGCCCTTGGGCGCTTTTGCATCCAGAAGAGCTACTGCCGTCTCTCCTACAACTCTGGCCAGGGCAATGGGGTCTTCCCGGTCAAAGAGCTCCAGGCCTCCCACACCGGACCGGCCCTCTCCATCCGTCTGGTACAGTCCGTTTCTGTGGGCCACAGCACTGATGACAAATCCCATGCGCGTCGCCTTTGCCTCCAGATCCAGGCCCTCAGAGCTACTGTAATGCATGGCAAATTCCATTTCCGCATAGACAGCCTGAGTCGAGGTGACGCCTTTCACCTTAGCCGCGTCTTCAATCTCTCGCAGCAGCGCCACCTTCTCCTCCAGGGAAATGTCCTTGGGATCCTTTTTAACCGGAACCACAACGCTTTGGCCCGGGGTGGCACGGGCCAGCGTGAGATCCTCGTTCCGATCGATCTTCCTGGCGATGCGCTTGGCCAGAGCGACATCTTCCCCCAGATCAGTCACACTATCCGTAGTAACAAAACCCCAGGACCCTCCAAAAAGAGCTCGCACAGCCGCGCCTTGAAAGGGGGCCTGGTTTATCTCCTCCAGCTTTCCGTTATCCAGGACAATCCTGGTTCTACTGCCGCGCAGGGTTCGGATGTCGTAGAACTCAGGCGCCATTGGGTTTCAGATGCTCCTGCTGGGGATAGAGATAGTCTCCGGCAAGATGATGCCGATCTTCTTTTCAGCTGCAAACTTCTTCAGCTTCTCTATCAACCGATTCCTCTGTCCGCCCATGGCATACTCAAAGACCTCACTCATATTGGAGACGGGAATGATCTCGATCATGCCCTTGATGGCGTCATCAATGAGTACATCACCCATGTTGGATTTTGGTATAAGCACCGTCTTGATGCCGGCTTTCGCTGCGGCCTCGATCTTCTGCGTCACGCCTCCCACAGGCATGACATCTCCCCGCACAGAGAGAGAACCGGTCATGGCCACCGATTGCTTGACTGGCACACCTTCCAGGGCGGATATGACTGCTGTGGCAATGGAGATAGATGCGCTGTCGCCCTCCACACCCTCATAGGTGCCGATGAACTGAATATGCACATCCTTGCTGGTTATGTCCTCACCCAGGAACTTCTTGATGAGCACGGAGACGTTGGTGACAGCTTCTCTGGCAATCTCCTGCAGCTTGCCGGTAGCTATGATCTTGCCCTCTTCCTTGGACTGGGCCTGTGTGACCTCAGCCATGATGGGCAGCACTATTCCCGAGTCGCCCATGACTGCCAAACCATTTACTCTTCCCACCTCGTCACCGGAAGAATGGAACATGCTGTAATCACGGCGCCGCTCCATGTAGCGATCTGCAAGTTGCTGCTCTACAGACCTTGCCATCTTCTTGGCCTCTTTTACATGGTCCACATCAGTCAGGTTCGCACCATTGGCACGAGCTACGTCCCCGGATACCCTGATTAAGCCGCCCAGGTCTCGCAGCATTAGTGTGAGATGTCCCTTCCTGCCAGACCTCCTCTTGGCTTCCCGCATAATCTCCGAGACTGCATCCCTGGTAAAATGGGGTATTTTGCCGTCTCTCACAATCTCCTGGGCCACGAATCTGATGAGCTTGTTTCTGTTCTCCAGAGTGTCGTCCATGCTGTCTCTCATGTAGACCTCATACCCGTAGCCTTTAATGCGGGAGCGCAGAGCGGGATGCATTCCCTGCACGGCATCCAAATTTCCTGCCAGAATCATGATGAAGTTGCAGGGCACAGGCTCAGTTCTGACCAACGCTCCGGAGCTTCTCTCGCTCTGACCGGTAATGGGATACTCGCCCTCTTGCAAGGCAGTAAGCAGGCTTTGCTGCGACTCCGGGCGCAGGGTGTTTACCTCGTCTATGAAGAGAACTCCCTTGTTGGCCTTATGGATAGCTCCGCATTCCACCCGCTCATGGGATGGCGTCTCCAGCCCTCCGGACTGGAAGGGATCATGGCGCACATCTCCCAGGAGCGCGCCTGCGTGTGCACCGGTGGCATCAACATAAGGTGCCTTCTTCTTGGCGTTGTTATCCACCAAGAGCTTGGGGACCATGGCGTCCTCTTTGGGCAGCATATAACGCAGTGATAGGAATATGAGCGCCGCTGCTATGATTCCGAAGAGGAGCTGTCCGGTATAATAGGCATATACTATCAGGGCCATTACGATAAGCATTAAGAACATATTGCGCGTCTGGACCTTCTTTCTGGCCTCCATCTTCTGGGCTTCAACTATCTGCTTGCCTCTGCCGGCAGGCACTATGCGAACGCGCGGTGTGTTGTTATCCTCTGGATTGGAATAGACCAGAACATCCTGTAGCTCTTCCACAGGGAGTAACTCGCTCATGGCCTTGCCGAGCATGGATTTGCCTGTTCCAGGCGATCCGATGAGCATGACATGGCGTCTCTGGCGTGCCGCCTTCTTGATCACTTCCACGGCTTCATCCTGACCGATTACGTGATCTATGAGGCTCTCAGGCACGGTTATACTGCTGGTATCATTGAAATCGATATCTCCAAGCAGCTCTTTCGACTCGTCTTCAGAAGTCAATTTTTCGGCCCTCATATCATCTCTTAATCCTTCTTGACTATATATTTGATGCTTCGCTACCATACTATTTTTGCTCATTTCGTCTGTTCTCACCCTTGGAAATCTCGAATCATTTTAAGGTATTCTTCCCGCATGCCTTTAGACAGATGAGGCTTGATGAGCTCATGCGCTCTTTGGAAATGCTCTCGTGTTACCAGAATTCTATCAATGATCAATTCTTCTCTATTCATACCTGGTGTTATATGCTCTTTTAAAGCAAGCATCCCTGCTTCCCGGCAGAACATCTCTAAATCTGCACCGGAAAAGTCTTCAGTCATATCGGCCAGCCATTGGGCCTCTACGCCGGATGCGGCCATGCGGGAGAGATTGATCTCAAGTATTCTCTTCCTTGCAAGATTATCCGGCATGGGAATATAAATTAAACGATCGAATCTGCCGGGACGCAGCATTGAACTATCCAAAAGATCAGGCCTGTTAGTTGCTGCCACAATTACCACATCTTTTAGTAGCACCAGTCCATCCAGCTCAGTTAGGAATTGGCTTACCACTCGCTCTGTAACATTTGATTCCGCTCCGCCGCTTCGGCTGGGAACAATGGAGTCAATCTCATCGAAGAATACTAACACCGGTGCCGCCTGGCGAGCTTTGCGAAAGATCTCCCTTACGGCACGCTCCGATTCGCCTACCCACTTGCTGAGCAGCTCCGGGCCTTTGACGCTGATGAAGTTTAAATTACTCTCTGTAGCCAGAGCTCTTACCAGAAGGGTCTTGCCTGTCCCAGGCAGGCCATAGAGAAGTATGCCGCGCGCAGGGCGAACCCCTACGGCAGCAAAAGCTTCCGGATACTGTAGCGGCCACTCCACTGCCTCAATGAGCGACTGCTTGACATCCTCGAGGCCTCCCACATCATCCCAATGCACCTCCGCCACCTCAACGAAAACCTCTCTCATAGCGGAAGGCTCAATCTTCTGCAAAGCTGCTTTGAAATCCTCTTTAGTGACCCGAAGACTCTCCACTATCTCGGTTGGTATATCCTCGCTCACATCAAGATCAGGAAACGCCCTCTCCAGCGTTCGCATGGCTGCTTCTTTGCAGAGAGCATAAAGGTCAGCTCCCACAAAGCCGTGCGTGGCATCTGCGATCTCTTTTAGGTCCAGGGAAGGATCGAGAGGCATACCCCGAGTATGAACATAAAGCACCTCCAGCCGGCCGGTTTTGCTGGGAATGCCGATCTCAATCTCCCGATCGAAACGTCCGCCGCGACGGATGGCAGGATCAAGGGCATTGGGCCTATTGGTGGCGGCAATTACTATTACCTCTCCTCGCGAGGATAGACCGTCCAAGAGAGCCAGCAGCTGGGCTACTACACGCCTCTCCAGGTCGCCGGACACCTCCTCGCGTTTGGGTGCAATGGAATCGATCTCGTCGATGAAGATGATAGAAGGAGCGGTTTTTGAGGCCTCCTCGAAGATCTGACGCAGCCTCTGTTCGCTTTCTCCATAGAACTTGGACACAATCTCAGGACCGGAGATGGATATGAAGTTAGCATCGGTCTCGCTGGCCACTGCTCTGGCGATGAGCGTCTTTCCCGTGCCGGGCGGTCCGTGGAGCAGCACCCCGCGCGGTGGATTGATGCCCAGGCGAGAGAAGAGTTCCGGATGGCGCAGCGGTA
>JAQTYS010000180.1:0-3267 GCA_028688175.1 Methanothrix sp.
GGTATCTTCGACTGTATGGCCACGCTTCATTTTCTCTAAGAGATCATCCCGGGTGCTCTGCACGCCCAGCTCTACTTTGGTCGCTCCCATAAGGAGCATGTTCATTGTCTCTTTGGGACCGCAATAGTCCGGCCTGGTCTCGAAGGTGGTGCCGATGTTTCGAACCGATGCCGTCTCATTGGCTGCTGCTGCATCGGCAAATGACTGGTAGCGGTACGGGCGCCCACCATCGGGCGCTCTTGCGGCAGGGTAATCATTCATGGCCTGAAGACAGCGCTTGACAAACCAATGCTGATAGCCAATAGGGCGGGCCGTGATTGTCCCGCCCATGATGATCAGCTCTGACTTGTCCAGTGGATGGCCAATTTCATCCAGTTGAGCCAGCCGGGCGGCTACCTGCCGGTAAGGATCGTAGTCGTGCTGCGCAGCCCGAAGCGCCGCCGGCTCGCGACCGGTGTAGCTTTGCGCCGATGAGCAGAGAATGCCGCCTGGACAGGGGACGCAGGTGCCATGGGGGCAGAGAGCGGGAGAGGTCATGGCGGCGATGACCGCTACGCCGGAGAGGGTTCGAGTGGGCTTACGCACCAGCATCTTGAGATGCTCGCGCTCCTGTGGCGTTGCGGTGCAGAGTATATCGGCATTGCTCGGCAGGGAAGAAAGGGCAAGGCGAGATGATACGTCCTTCTTATGAGACTCCAGATCCGCCTGCGTCTTGATATCGCCTGCCAGTATGGCATCTACTATTCGTCTCAGCTCCAGGCCAAGGGCCTTGCCATCCCGGCATTCTAAAAGCGCTTCTTTCGTCAAGTACAATCACAATGAGAGTCGATCTTTCCTTCTGCCATAGCCTGTTGATACTGCTGCTCGACCTGCTGGGCAAGGTTGCAGCGTAGTAGCCCTGAGACGAACATGCCGGCCATCAAGACCTGTTCTTTGGACATATCAACCAGCGCCTCCTTGAGCTTTGCCACTGCTTCCTGCTCGCTTCCGGTCTGGGGATCGAAGAGCAGCATTTTGAATTGATCGCCGATCTTCATCATCTCCTCAGATGGCATGTCAAAGAAGCCGCGAACGATCTCCAGGACCAGGGATTCCTCTTTTGGTTCGAACATGATACAGGTCTTGAAGATACATGATGAAATAGGTTTGGCATCTAGAGAAGCTCGCACAAAAAGAGAGGCCTTTTCCTGCCCAGCTGACGTATAGCAAGTCCCTTTTCATCCATAAACATGTAGGTATCAGGCGTCTCAAGACATGAGCTGTTTCCCTGCTCGCGTGTGAAACTGCCTGCATTCACGGCCAGAGGCCCCCCATTTCTTTGAAATATGCCTGGGCGATGCGTATCGCCATAAATGAAACAATCGATCCTGCCTAGGCCCCTCTCGCGAATGAAATTCAATATGGCCTCATATTGACCCTCTGTGCTGGCGCGGTGCTGGTTGGAAAAAACGCCTGCATTGATCCTCTGTAGCAGTCCGGATGCTTTCCATATTGAGTTCTCGAAAGAGACCATCTCACCTATGCAGGCGGAGCGGTATAGCCCCTCGTAGGCGTAAGTCATCATCATCTCCAGGTCAGAGGGAAGAAACTCCTCTCCGGATAGTCTGCGCAACTTCTCCACCAGCTGCAAAGTATAATTCTGAATTCCGTCCAGATGATGGCCATGTGTGAAGAGGATGGAACGCTGGCAACAACGCATCCGGTAGGTGGGATAGAGCATATCGAGATCAATGCCGCAAAAAGTTCGCCGCCAGCGAATTGTTGGAATATAAACCGGAAACAGATCTCCGCGTGCCGCCCTCTCCATGAATTCTGCCTCCTGTTTTTGTACCACCAGATGGTGATCGTGATTTCCCACGACATAATGAACTTTAAGATTTTCTAAATATAGTTTTTTTAAAAAAGGGATGGCTTCCTTCACCGCATTCTCCGGGCGAACCCTCCAGAAATCGAGGATATCTCCCAGGAGCACGACATCGTCGCAGCCGCCCTCAAATTCCCATATCTCTCGCAAGAGCTGGTCTACCTTTTCCGGGCTTTTCAGAGTCGATGAACCCAGGCCGAAATGAGTATCAGAGATAATCAGAGATGCCAATTGCCTATCCCCCTTTCCTGTATGTGTTTATTACTGTTGTTATTTATAAATATTGTGAGCCGCAATGCCTGGAAACGGAAGACAAAGACCCGAGCAAAAGACAAAAATATGTTCCAAAAAAGCAGAACATTAGAATGATAGACATCGCCATTCCCAAGGGCAGCCTGCAAAATCAGACACTGCAGCTCTTCGAGCAAGCCGGGCTGGAGGTTAAAAGAACGGAACGGGAGTACAACGCCCGCATCCAAGATCCTCGCATCGGCAAGGTGAAGATCCTCCGCCCCCAGGAGATACCAGGATATGTAGCCAAAGGCTACTTCGACCTGGGCATCTCCGGAACGGACTGGATAATGGAGTCCGGAGCCGTCGTGAGCCATGTAGCTGAACTCAACTACGGTAAACAGGGGCCGGGCATTGTAAAGCTGGTGGTTGCCGTCCCCGAGAGCCTGAACATCAATTCCGCTCGCGAGATCAAACCTGGCAGCCGCGTATCTACCGAGTATCCGAACCTCACCCAGGCCTTCTTCCTGAGTCTGGGAATACCAGTGGACATCCAGTTTTCCTTTGGAGCCACCGAAGCCAAGGTTCCGGAGCTTACCGATGTGGTAGTTGATCTCACCGAGACAGGATCTACCCTCAAGAAGAACGGCCTGAAGATAATCGATGTTATGCTAAAGTCCACCTCTGAGTTGATTGCCAACAAGAAGAGCTGGGCAAATCCCGAGAAACACGATGATATTGTTGCCGTGCAAACCCTCCTCTCCGCGGTTATTATGGCAAGAGGAAAGGTCTTGCTCAAGATGAATGTGCCTGAGGAATCGATTGATAATCTGATAACCATGCTGCCCAGCATGAAGAATCCCACCATCTCCAAGCTCTACAACTCAGGCTACTACGCTGTTG
The DNA here is from genome assembly GCA_028688175.1 of Methanothrix sp. GTDB lineage: Archaea > Halobacteriota > Methanosarcinia > Methanotrichales > Methanotrichaceae > Methanothrix. The sequence continues at coordinate 2,999 of JAQTYS010000180.1, forward strand.
AGACCGTGGTGGATAGATCTACCGTCAACCTGCTCATACCCCAACTGAAAAAATCGGGCGCAGAGGATATCTTGGAACTGGCCATCTCCAAGATTGTGCCCTGAACCATAAAATCATTCATTTTTCTTAAAAAGCAAAAAGAAAGATTAGCGGGCGCGGGGGGATTCGAACCCCCGATCTACAGCTTAGGAGGCTGCCGCCTTATCCAGACTAGGCCACGCGCCCTTTTCCGATCTTTCTCGTATACCCAACACGTATATCAAGCTTTC
>JAQTYS010000180.1:3367-5592 GCA_028688175.1 Methanothrix sp.
CCCACAGGATAGGTATTGACTGGCGCTTGCGAGGTAGTGAACATGGCAATACTGAAATAGAGGGCGTCAGTGAAAGAGACACGCTTGCTGGGCTTAAGCCGTGTGTCTCCGGGAAGCTCCATGCCTTCGATCTCGAATTTGTTCATGCCTTTTCCCGCCCAAAATATCAACCCAAAGATGAGGATGGTAAAGAGACACCAAAAGGCCGTATAGCTAACTCGGACGCCGTATCCACAAGAAAGCCAGGAGATTATGTCAGAGATTTTGTCCCAGCCCCACGCTGCCTGATCCTGACCGATTCGGCGATATTGATAGTAACATTCATCAGCTTCGTCAAACCACTCCAGGCTCTTGTAGTTCTTTACCAGTGCCAGGTAGGCGGCTCCATTGTACACCATGCGGCTTTGTAATGTGCTCCAGTGGACCACGAACTTGGAAAAGTCAGTGCTGTTCAGGTTAATCTTTGAACGCTCACGAAATGTGGCATTGTCCAGTTGCATGCTGTACAGCCTGCCTCCCTCCATGATCAAATCCCCATTAAATCGGGCATTGGCGAAATAGGCCAGGTCTGCGAATTTGACACCCCCAAAGAAGGCAGTCTTATTGAAGTCAACATTCCCAAAGTCGGCCAACCCCCCAAAGCTGGACAGGCCAAAAGTGCTTCCCTTCCAGAAGTGAGCAGCACGAAAGAGAACGTCGCTCTCGAATCGAGTGGCGGCAAATGTGGCATTGCCTCTAAACTGAGCCGACCGAAATGTAACCTGCCCGGCGAACTGAGTCTCAAAGAAACTTACATCATCGAAGTTGGCATTCAAGAAAGATCCAGACCGAAGGAACTTGGCATAATTAAAGTCGACATCACTGGCAAAACTGCAGTCAAGGAATACAGCGTCTCCATCAAACTGGGCGCTGCTAAAGCTGCTGTCATTCTGAAAAGACGTGCTGATGAAGGAAGCCGGTCCCTGGAAATAGGTCTCGGCAAAGTCGGCCTGCTTGCTGAATTTTGCGCCGGCAAATTTGGCATCTCCCAGAAACCTGGATTTAATGAAGCTGACGTCACCCTGAAAGATGCATCCTCGCAGATCCAGAAATTCTGCAAAGGTCACGCCAACAATTCTCACCGGTCCCTGGAAACGGGAGTTGATAATTCTTATCGATTGCTTGATGGGCTCCTCTCCCTGTCCCAGATCCAGTTCACCGGTGATGGTGACATTGTTATAGTCCAAAGGCTCGCCTGATCTTATTTGGGCCAGGATATCCTGCCCTGCAATAGCCGGTGGAACCGACGATGCGCCATCAAGTATGCCCTCTTCTGACGAGGCCTCGCCTAGCAAGAGAAGCAGCAAGATGGCCATATGCAACATGTGTCGTCTGGAAACAGTTATCAATGATCCAATACATAGAATGGCCCAGGATTTATCACTTTTGTATTTGTATTACCGGATCATGACTCTGCCCAAGGTGACCAGGAAGAGCGCCAGCAACAGCCAGCCCAGAATTCCTTCCAGGATAACGTAATATCTGTTTCTTCCCACGGGTAGAAATTCATTGGGCCCTCGAGAGATGAATATCATAGTGCTGAAGAATAGAGCGTTTCGTAGGGTAACGTGTCCCGGCACAGCATACATCTCCGCCGGCTCATGCAGGGGCTTGGCAGACTTCTTGATGCCATCTCCCTTCCAATAAACCAAAGCAAAAAGAAAGATTATGATAAGCGACCATGCTCCGGCATAACTGGGCCTCACACCATAACCGCAAGAGAGCCAAGCTAAAATATCGATAACCTTCGACCAGCCCCATCCCTTTTGACCTTGATCGATATTTCGATATTGATAGTAGCAGTCGTCTTCATCTGTCGACCAGCCCAGACCGTGGTAATTGTTGACAAGAGCCAGATAGGCCCCCGGATCCCAGACCACATACCCCTCGATCTCATTCCAGTGGGCCTTAAAACGAGTAAAGTCGGTGTCGTTTAAGATGATGCGAGAATTCTGGGCGAACTGTGCCTTATCCAAAAGGATGGTGGAGATAGAGCCTCCTTTGAAGTTGAGATCATCATAAAACTTTGCGCCCTGCAAGCTGGCGATATCCTCGAATCTGGTCAGGCCGAAGAGGGCAAGCCCCTGAAATTGTGCTCCCGAGAAATAAGCTGCCTGGGAAAAGCGGGCCAGATTAAAATTAGCCTCATCGGCAAAGACTGCTTCCCCAAAGGAGGAGAGGCTGGA
>JAQTYS010000181.1 GCA_028688175.1 Methanothrix sp.
GGCGCTAGAAGCCTGTCAGCCTGCGGCATGTGCGGCAATCGAGGATCTTTGAGTTATGTGATTGACAGTAGAAGTCCCGGCTGAGTCGCCACGCGAGGCGGGCGTGGGCTTGGCGGCCTGAGGAGCCGGTCGGGCCTAGATCACGGATTTCACGCGAAGGCGCGAAGCCGCGAAGTTCCGATGAGAGAAGGACATTTTTTGGCAGGAGCCATTGGATCGCGCCGTTGGAGTCGTTTCTCGACAAAGGCCATCCGGGGCGACAGCCGTCGTTCGCCAGGCGGGCCCGGCTGCCAAGCAAGCGCTCGTGCCAGTTGAGCTGGGGGTTGGTCGAGCCAGGTCTGCCAACTTCTGGCAAGGGGAGATTTCCGGGCGCTGGATTTTGGAGGCAGCTGCATTTCACCATTATTATTAGCCAATAATTATGGCCAAGCAGCTACGGCCAACCACAAAGGCACGAAGGCACAAAGGACGCACGAAGAGATTCGCAGCGGCCCTCCAGCTTTGCGATCCTTTCGGGCCACCGCTCGTGTGCCGGGCCGTCCGGGCTCGCGTCACTCGTCTGCGGATGGGCGCTTGGGCGGGCTCCCGCATGGGCTTGTCGTCCAGGGGGCCGGGAGAGCGAATGGTAGGGTGGTGCGCCCAATCCCGAAGAGCTGGATGCTTTGTATTCTCGATCGAGACCAGCGGGCGGAGGAGGACTGGGGGCGGGTGGATGAATGGCAGAAAAAAATATAAATTAATTACTAGAAAATTCTTTTTGTGATGTGAATAAGAAGCTGACGTGAAACGTCTATCTCAATTCTGGTGGCATTAGTCTATACCAGTGCAAGTTCCTATCTGTCAGAGATTATGGGATGAGCTGACTCAAATAATATCTCTTAAAGATCGATTAGAAAAGTTTAAACTGGGATATATCAATACAATACAAGTATATGTTTAATACAACATGGTTTGCAGAGATATCTCCAATGGTTAACGCCTCTGCCACGTTGGTCCAGGCATTCGCAACGATTGGTTTGCTTGTAGTTACATATTGGCTCTATAAGGCCACAAAAATTTACGGAGAATATGTTGAAAAGCAAACGAGTATAATGGATCAGCAATTAGAGAACACTAATAAACAAACAGAAAATTATAAAATTCAGACAGGAATAATGAATGATCAATTAACAATTGCAGAAAAGCAAAGTGAGAACTCCAAGCATCAGAGCGAGATTATGGAGAAACAGATAAAATTTGGAGAAAGCCAAACCAAGCTTATGGAAGGTCAAGTAAGCTACCTCAAAGAGCAAGAAAGGATTATGAAAGAGCGAGCAGAACGCGAAACTAATATCGAGAAATATAGAAGGCTTCGAGATGAAATGGATAATTTTATTGCGCCGCTATATTTTGCAGCAAAGACTGTAAAAACTAATAAAGATTTTCAAGAACTCAGTGGGGTTTTTGGCCTAGTGGATTATAAAAGCGAAGGTGGCCGTTTAGAGTCAAGAAGGGATCATTATCTATTTTGGGTCAGAATCAAAAAGAATATGTATCTAAATCAATCAGGAAAACTATTCGAATTTTTAGAAAAACATTTTCAATATGATGATGAATTTTCTGAGGGCAAAGCCGATGCTGCCAAAAAGAATTTTCTAATGAATAGAAGAGAGTTAATACAAGAAATAATAGATAATAGTTATCCAAAACTTAAAAATGAAATAGATACAGTTGAACGCGAACTTGGTATCCAGAAAAATAAATAAAATACATGACCATGCCCTAAAAAAAGAAGATGCAAAAAGGGGGCCATAGCTTCCTATACTAGCTACTGGGCTGACTGTATCCTAAACTAGATCCCAGAAACCCACTCGTTCCAAGACCTTCAAGGCTTTGTTCCGTTGGCAAATGACACTTGAACTCGAAGCGGTAGTTATCCTCGTTATGGGACTCTCCCAGAGACCCCAACCCTTCTCGCTCAGTTCGCTCTAGTTAATCTCTTCTCATACCTTTTCACAATCCCTCTGCACAATTCCGATATCTCCCGCCATCTTCTCAAATAATTCCTTATATCCTCGCTCTCACCGCAATCTTGGAGGTGAGGCAGGCGAAGACTACCACAGACACGAGCAAGCACTCCTTTCAAGGGCAAATTCCGAGAGGTTGGGGTTCTCCTCCCCCAACTCTTCTTGCATGGCGGCGGAGCCAGTGCGAACAACCGGCAGCTCCCCCGAAATAAATATGAAAAATTAAATAAAATTAAGGTGAAACATGAGGCAAGTAGCCATCTACGGCAAAGGCGGCATTGGCAAGTCGACCACCACCCAGAATCTAACCGCAGCCCTGTCCACTATGGGCAAGAAGATCATGCAGATCGGCTGTGATCCCAAAGCAGATTCTGTGAAATTTCTGATGAACGGCAAGAAGCAACCCTCCGTCCTGGATACGCTGAGAAAAGAGGGTGAAGTGCAATTAGAAGACGTCCTGAAAGTCGGATTTGGCGGCATCAAATGCGTTGAATCCGGCGGCCCTGAGCCCGGTGTAGGTTGCGCCGGCAGAGGCATCATCACCTCCATCGGACTCCTGGAGAACCTGGGAGCCTATACCGACGACCTGGACTACGTATTCTACGACGTCCTGGGCGACGTGGTCTGCGGAGGATTTGCCATGCCCATTCGAGAAGGAAAAGCGAAGGAAATCTACATCGTGGCTTCCGGAGAGATGATGGCGCTGTATGCTGCCAACAACATCTGCAAGGGCATCCAGAAGTTCGCCGAGTCGGGCGGAACGCGCCTGGGCGGCATCATCTGCAACTCCAGAAATGTTGACCGGGAAAAGGAGCTGGTCTCTCACTTTGCCCAGAAGCTGGGAAGTCAAATGATCCAGTTCGTGCCCAGAGACAACGTGGTCCATCAGTCAGAGATCCACAAACAGACGGTCATCCAATTCGCTCCGGACTCCAATCAGGCCAAAGCCTACCTGGCCCTGGCCAAGGCAGTGGACGAGAATGATATGTTCGTCATCCCCAAGCCCATGGAGTACGAGGAGCTGGAGGCTGTCATGATGGAATGGGGTGTTGTAGAATGAAGATGGTTCGGGCCGTCATCCGGCCTGAGGCTGTGGACAAGGTGGCCGACAGCCTGGAAGCCGGGGGCTTTACCGCTTTAACCAGAGTCGAGGTATTCGGCAGAGGCAAGCAGAAGGGCATCAAGGTGGGCAACGTGGTCTACGACAATTTGCCAAAGACCATGCTCATGCTGGTGGTTGGCGACGATGACCTGGAGAAGGTCGTCAAGATCATCGAGGGCGCTGCGCGCACGGGCAACATCGGCGACGGCAAGATCTTCGTGACTTCCGTCGAAGAGGCCTATACCATCCGAACCGGTCAGCGAGGGCTGTAGAATGAAAGAAGTCCTGGCTGTCATCCAGATGAACAAGATGGAGTGCACCAAAGACGCCCTGGAGGTCATAGGCATCCCATCCATCACCGTCTACAAAGCCAGCGGTCGGGGAAAGCAGAAAGGTCTGCAAATCCCCCATCCATCCCAGCTTGATTCGTCGAATAAGAATATGAAATTCATTCCCAAGAGGATGATCTCGATCATGGTGGAAGACGAATTCGTTCCGGCAGTGGTGGCAGTCATCACTAGGATCAACCGCACCGGCAACTTCGGTGATGGCAGGATCTTCGTCTGCCCGGTGGAAGAGTCCGTCCGCATAAGAACCGGCGAGAGAGGGAGCGTGGCCATATCATGAGCGGTGTTGAAAAAACTGCTGAGTGCGTGGTGGATAGTTCGATCCCCGGCGCAAAAGAGCCGATTTCCATCGCCCACAGCAAACAGGTAGTTGAGGGAATGCAAAAAATCTTTCCCAAAAAGACGATTGAGGTGAGAAGCAAACATGTGGTGGTCAAAGATTCCTGCGAGATCGAGCAGAAGATCGATGCCAACAGTCGCACCGTCCCTGGCATCCTCACCAACCGGGGCTGCGCTTACGCCGGCTCCAAAGGCGTGGTCTTCGGGCCCATCAAGGATATCCTGCATATAACACACGGGCCCATCGGATGCGCTTACTTCACCTGGGGAACCAGAAGAAATCTCATGAGCAAAGAAGACGGCAGAGACAATTTCGCCGGCTACTGCTTGAGCACTGACGTCAAGGAGACCGATATAGTCTTTGGAGCCGAGAAAAAGCTGGCCGCCGCCATTCGGGAGGCCTATGCCATCTTCAAGCCCCAGTGCATCTCGGTCTTCTGTACCTGCCCCATCGGCCTCATCGGCGACGATATCGAATCGGTCTGCAAGAAGGCGGAAGCTGACCTGAGAATCAAGGTCATTCCAGTTCGCTGCGAGGGTTACCGCGGCGTCTCTCAATCGGCTGGCCACCACATCGCCTCCAACGCCCTGATGGAGCACCTGGTGGGCACGGAAGAGCTGGAAGACCCCGGGCCCTACGACGTTAACGTCTTCGGCGAATACAACATCGGCGGAGACTACTGGGTGGTCAAAGATCTGCTGGAGAAGGTGGGATACAGAGTTGTCAGCCCCTTCACGGGAGATGCTTCCTTCCACGATATCGCCAAAGCCCACCGGGCCAAGCTGAACATACTGCTCTGCCACAGATCGATCAACTACACCAATCGCATGATGGAGGAGAAGTACGGCGTTCCCTGGCTGAAGGTCAACTACCTGGGAGTGGAAGACACCATCGCCACCCTCCGGGATATGGCCGCCTTCTTCGACAATCCGGATCTGACCAAAAGGACCGAGGCAGTTATTGCCGAGGAGATGGCCCGCATCCAGCCGGTTATCGATATGTACCGCAAGAGGCTGGCCGGAAAGAGGGTCATGATCCTGGTGGGAGGATCACGTGCTCACCATGTCCGCAATATGTTCGAGACCCTGGGAATGGACGTAGTCGTGGCCGGCTACGAGTTCGCTCACCGGGATGACTATGAGGGTAGACGTGTGCTCTCCAGCATCGTTCATACTGGACAGTCAAAGAACCTGGCCGATATCCATTACAAACGCGATCCCAATGTAGTTTCGCCCTACGACGATGCTGCTATCCAGAAGAAGAAAGAAAAAATTCCAAGGCTGATGGATTACGAAGGCCTGCTGCCCCATATGAAAGACGGCCAGGTCATGATCGACGATTACAGCCATCACGAGTGCGAGCGCCTGGTGAAGGATCTGGGAATTGATCTCTTCTGTTCGGGAATCAAAGACAAGTACGTCTTCCAGAAGATGCACATCCCATCCCGGCAGATGCACTCCTATGACTACAGCGGCCCCTACACAGGCTTTGAAGGCTTCGTGCAGTTCGCCAAAGATATCGACATGTCTGTGAACAGCCCAACCTGGAAATTCATAAATCCGCCCTGGAGGCAGAACAATGCTTGATTACACACCCAAACAGATGGCGAAGCGCGAGACATTGGTCATAAACCCAGCCAAGATCTGCCAGCCGATAGGGGCCATCCTTGCTTACAAAGGCATCCACAACTGCATGCCCATCACTCATGGCTCGCAGGGTTGTTCATCATACCTTCGCATGGTACTGGCCCGCCACTACCGCGAGCCCACGCTGGCGGCAACCTCC
>JAQTYS010000182.1 GCA_028688175.1 Methanothrix sp.
CATGGCGAAAATGAGCCGCAAGCTCGCATGGCCTGGCCCGCAGGCGGCAGCCACGAGCCCGCCCGAGGCAACGACGCGATGCGGGCGATGGGCTGACGGGCGCGGCTGCCGGTGGCCCCGCAAGAATCGCCAAGCCGGTCTTTGTGCGTCCTTTGTGTCTTCGTGCCTTTGTGATTGGCCAGTTGCCACTTGTTTATAATTATCGGCTAAAAATAACCGCAAGTCGTCATCGTTTCCAAAAATCCCGCCCCCCGAAAAGCCGCCCAGCCGGTGACCTGCTCCACCAGGCACGATCGCTTGCCAGGCAAGCTAGCCCGCCCGGACGACATCGCCGCAATCCCGGACGGCCCGGCCCGCGTGCGCGTCCACGAGCAGCAACCGGGACCCGAGCGACGCAAAAGCACGGCCATGCGACAATTAGGCGCCGCCATCATCAGCAGCAAGCCTGAATTACAATGCCGCCATCAATGTTCCCTCACCTATGATTGTCGTGTGGAGGACGAAATAGAAGCTCAATGGATTTCCGGATCGAGAAAGGTTTATGGGATAAGGAAGCATCCAGGTTAATGATGGCCTGGCTATGATCAGCGAAAAAATCACCTATCGCCTTCACGCTGTGAAGCGGATGTTCGAGCGAAAAATCAACGAAAAAGAAGTCAGGTACGCGCTGGAGACTGGAGAGGTGATTGAAGATTATCCAGACGACACACCTTACCCGAGCTGCCTCATCCTGTCATGTTACAGAGGTCGCCTCATTCATATCGTGGCAGCAAACAATAGTCTTGAGGATGAGATAATAATAATCACAGTTTATGAGCCCGATCCTTCAGAATGGGACGGGGAATGCAGGAAGAGGATTCAATGAAGTGCGTTATCTGCAAAAAAGCATTCACTAAGCCTGGAACAACCTCAATTACCCTTGAGCGAGGATGCCTCACAATGGTAGTTAAATGTGTGCCCGCTCAAGTCTGCCCCAACTGTGGTGAGGCGTATATCAGTGAAGAGGTTACAGCCAAGCTGCTAAAGGATGCTGAGGAACGAGTAAGAACAGGAGCACAGGTTGAGATCTGTAATTATGTTGCAGCCTAAGCTACGATTACTTGAATAATTGTGCGCCAACAATGCTTTCTCTTGGATTTCAGGCCAATTCGTTCTCCATCTCAACCGAGCAAATCTCTCGTCGGGAAATCCTGCCTGCCCTGACAACATCGCCGCAAACCCGGACGACCCGGCCCGCCGGCGGCAGCCACGAGCCTGCCCGAAGAAACGACGCGATGCGGGCGATGGGCTGACAGGGCGCGGCTGCCGGTGGCACTCGCAAGAATAGCCAAGCCGATCTTTGTGCGTCCTTTGTGAGCTTCGTGCGCTTTGTGGTTTTGGCCCGTTGCCACTTGGTTATAATTATCCGCTAATAATAACCGCACGTCGCCATCGTTTCCAAGAGTCCAGAATCCGGAAAAGCCGCCCAGCCTGTGACCGGCTCCACCTGGCACGATCGCTTGTCAAGCAATCCAGCCCGCCCAGACGACATCGCCGCAAGTCCGGACGGCCCGGCCAGATGACCGCGGCCAAGACCGATAGCCGTGAAACCGAGCTATAATGCGACACAAGCTAGCTATTTATCAATTATCTCTTGCAGAATCTCTTTGACCTTAGCTTTTAAAACCGGCATGTCAATCTCTGCGGTCTCCCAGACTTGCCTGAGATCAATTCCGAAGTACTGATGGACGAGAATGTTTCTCAATCCCACGATGTCGGCCCAAGGAATGTCAGGGTTCTGTTCTGTCAGCTCATCAGAGAGGTGATTTGAGGCTTCACCGATCACCTGGAGATGATGAATTATCCAGACTTGTGTTCGTTCGTCTTCGGCAAAGGCCTGATAACCAATGGAAACATACTTCTCAATCTTTTCTATGGCCTCGTTTATATCACGAAGACGCTCCTTGTCATCCCTCAAAGGGGCACCGCCTCGCTCAAAACTCGCTCTCGAATTCTCTCTCGCAAGCCACGGTCGCTGACCACATCGACCTTTATTTTCAGGAAGGATTCAAGCTCCCGGATCATGGCGGATTGGTTTAGCAAGGTTGAGCCCGGAATAAATTCTACCAGAATATCTACATCGCTCTTTGAGTCAGCCTCGCCTCTGGCAACAGAGCCAAAGATCCTGACATTACGAGCGCCGTGCTTTGCTGCAATCTTCAGAATTTCTTCCCTCTTTTTATTCCGGAGATCTTCAATAAGCATAAATTATTATTAGCCGTTCAAGGAGATCAAAGCTTCGATCCTGGCACGAGAGCTTACCAGGCAAGCCAGCCCACCCTGACGACATCGCAGCAAACCCGGACGGCCCGGCCCACGGGCGGCAGCCACAAGCCCGCCCAAAGAAACGACGCGACGCGAGCGATGGGCTAGCCGGGCGCGGCTGTCGGTGGCTCCGCAAGCATCGCCAAACCGGTCTTTGTGCGTCCTTTGTGAGCTTGGTGCGCTTTGTGGTTTGGTCCGTTGCTGCTCCGATATAATTATCAGCTAATAATATCCGCAAGTCACCTTCGTTTCCAAGAATCCAGCCCCCCGGAAAAGTCGCCCAGCCGGTGATCGGCTCCACCTAGCACGAGCGCTTGCTAGGCAATCGATACCGCCCGAACGACATCGCAGCAAGCCCGGATGGCCTGGCCCACGGGTAGGGGCCAAAAGCATCAGCAGGAACCCGAGCGGCACAGAACGCTGCCTTTCGGCTTCCGGGCGCTCCTCAAGTAGATCGCAAAAGAAAATCCAAGCGTTTAACACTTACATCAACAGATGCCGCCGTGGTAGTTGGTTCAGGGATACTGAGACGTTCTGCCTTCAACCCATCCAGGTGAAATTCTATTGCCTCTTTCATCAATTCCAGCGTTTCTTTTTTCGTTGAACCTGTGGCTATGACACCTGGCAAATCCGGGCAATAAGCGGCGTAATTATTTTCAGCCCTTTCAATGATAACAAATTTTTATAAACTCCAGTAGTAATCTAAAAATTAGTTAGACTTCAAGCCAATCATCATATCATCAAAGCTTTCTCTTTTCCAGATAAACGCTTTGGGTTATTTGGATCTTTGAATACTTGCCCCCAATTATAAGGTTTGTACTGTATTCGACGGCATCTAGAATGTCATGAAATCCTTTTCTTATGAGGTTGCCAGATGGATCATGAATGGTTATGTGGGAATTTTCGTGGATCATAAAATAGGCAATAATTTGCATATTATCAGATCCATGTGCTACAAGCACGGCCCCTGTATCTGGATCAGGCGACCTGCCTGCTGAACTTATTATGGATATCGCATCTGCAACTCTATTGATGGGATTGGCTGAGGATTCGCATAAGACTGTGAAGAATTGAACTGCAGAAGGGTCTCCATAAGCAGAGCTTGCTGTATCAGTCCACCCTGTGTAGCATCCAACACCTCTCTCGAGGAAGGATTTTATCATATCATCTTGGGCAAGAGGGTTCGCACTTTGACATACAAGGAGGTGGAAGAGGCTGTTAGGAAAATGTTTGTTGTTCATATACTGCTGGACAAATAGATTGTTGAACGCATAGGCATATGCAAATCCTTGTGGAAGGACGTTTGTACTAACCGTGAAAACTCCTATGCCATTGTATCCGCTAGCAGGCGGGAAGCTTGAGAAGAAGGGCCTGACCATAATATGCAGCTTATCGTCCCCCGCGACATTTATCATGCCACCATGCGATCGAATAAATACCACGCCGTATTCGTTGTCATCAAATCTCGTGAAAAACTGCAAATTAGCGTTATCACTTTTGATGTAATCCACACTGTAACCAGCCGCCTTTAGAAGGCTGAAAATACTATCTGGGGTTGAGGCAGGTGGCCAATCGTCCCGCAAAGTATCTATTACTGCCGCCTTTTTGGATACCGGATGTGGATCATCAACATCAGTCGAGGATTTGACATCCTTATAAAAATCTTTCCGGTCGTTGTTCGCAGAGGCTCCGTACGTCTTATCTCTGCCTAAAAGTATCGTTACCTGGGTCTTATCCTTAAATTTCACAGTGATATCCGTGTTTCCGTATGCGCTAACCTCTTCGACCTCGTTTTGTCCTTCCAGCCAGCTTTTCAGGTCCACAGACTGGTCCCTTAAGTCAAAACCTTTAGCCTGGTAGGTAGTCAATTTTTTATAGGCTCCTTTGACAATGCTGTCCTTCTTATTAGGCTCTATTTCTTTGATTTCGCTCATCTCAGGATCAACTCCACAGACTTATATCTGTAACAATTAATCATGTTTTATTGATGGATAAATATTTCGCTAATACTCACGTCCCGCAGCTCTCCCCCTCCTCGCCCTCGTGGCTCGCCTCCCCGGCTTCTGCCTCTTCTGGCTTAATCTTACCGATCTTCACCCAGTAGTTCTTGATGGCCGCATGCAGCGCATCAGCTCCCAGGTTGGAGCAGTGCATCTTCTGGGGCGGCAGGCCCCCCAGCTGGTCTGCCACATCCTTACGAGAGATCTTCAGGGCCTCATCCAGGGTCTTGCCCTTGGCCATCTCGGTGACCATGCTGGAGACGGCTATAGCCGAGCCGCAGCCGAAGGTTCTGAATTTGATATCGTCTATTTTGTCTTCCTTGACGGTGATGAATATCTCCATTAGATCGCCGCAGACGGGATTGCCCACTTTGCCGTATCCATCCGAATTCTCGATCACCCCCACATTCCTGGGATTCATGAAGTGTTCCATAACTTCCTTGGAGTAGCCAATCTGTGCCATTTCGTGTATCACCTGTTTAAAGCGGAGAGAGGGCTCTCAGCCTTTCTACTGTCTTTTTCGTTGCATTAGCGATTGCCGGTATTTGATCGGCATTGTTCTGCTTGCCCAGTGTCATGATCATGGAGCCATGCGCTTGTTCATGTTTTAAGCCTATGGCCAGGAGCACATGAGATGGCTCCAGAGTGCGTGAGGAGCAGGCCGAGCCCGTGGATACCTGAATGTTGAACATGGCATCCATGGTGAGGAGAATGCTCTCTCCTTCAATGCGGCTGAAGCGGAAGCTGGCATGATGCGGCAGCCGCAGCATGGGATGGCCGGTGAGGTACGACTCCTCAATCTTGAGTATCTCTTTTATCAATCCATCCCGGATGGCCTGCAGTCGTTCACTTTCCTCTGCCTTCTCCAGCCCCGCCAGCCTGGCCGCCTCGCCAAATCCCGCCAGAGCATAGAGATTCTCGGTTCCAGGCCGCAGGCCCTTCTCCTGACCGCCGCCGAAAACCACCGGCTGAATGCGAACACCAGGTTTGATATACAGGGCCCCCGCTCCCTGCGGCCCATAGAGATCATTCGAGGAAAGAGTGAGCAGATCTATGCCATCCTTTTGCACATCGATAGGTATCTTGCCAGCTGCGGCAGCGCCATCTACATGCAGGAATTGCCCTTTTTCATGCACAAGATCGCTTACCTCTTTTATGGGCTGAATAGTTCCAATCTCGCTGTTGGCGTACATCACCGAGGTGAGCACCGTCTCCTTGCAAAGCAGGCTCTCCAGTGC
>JAQTYS010000183.1 GCA_028688175.1 Methanothrix sp.
TTCTCACTTGCTTCGTCGCGCGGCATCTTAGCAGTCTCTTTTGCGAACCTCGCCAGGTCCACATCGCAGTAACAATCGACTGCGATGACCTCATGACCTGCCCGGCAAGCTGAGGCTGCAATGTGTCTGATGTTGATGCCTATTACTAATATTTTCATATTATCATCGTTTTTTGGTTATGGCTCTTGCCCTTCACTCTTTTTTTCCGGGCAGTATTCCGGATATAAAACCTGTTTTCCGTGAGGGGATGGAACAATCTTAAGTCCCCCCTCAAATGTATCATATAGCTCTCTGCCCATAAAGAGCCTATCCAGGAAGACCGCCAGAGCCGCCACTTCGGAATGGGGCTGGTTTCCTACGGCCACATTCCAGTCCGCCAGATCGTACATCTCAGCCGGAACCTTCTCCGCACCCACAGCTATCAGAATATTCTCACATTCGCGAATCTCGTCAATCACATCGGGCAAGTTGGAGCCGTACATTGTGAGATGAACCACTTTTCCCCCTGCCTCTTTCCAGCGCACGGTCTCTCCTTTCCAGGAGACATCAGGACGGAGGCGAAAGCTTCCACCCCAGCGCTCTGCCACATCAGCCAAGCTCTCTTCCACGTGAGTATCGCGCCCGGAGAGAAGCATCTCCTCTGCTCCAAATGCCCTGGCCACCAGGCCAACGTGGGTAGTGATCCTCTTGTCTCTCTCCGGCCGGTGGCCGATGCGTAAAACCACGACTCGCATGCCCACGGGAGATCCGGCATCTTATTTAGTCTTAATCGACCTCATATCTCGGGGCCGCAGACCAAGAGCCAATGCAAAATAGCTAAATTCCTTAGGTGCGTCAATCTCCAAGATGAACCTGTGCGAGAATTGTCTGGGCAAGGGCTACCTGGTGGTAGGAGAGAAGCCCTGTCCCAACTGCAGTGGCAGCGGAAAGACCGAGTCTATCTCCCTGGGAGAGGCATCGGATAGGGATATGAAAGAGCTTATTGATAGCGGATCCACTAAATGCAGTGTCTGCCAGGGCTCGGGCAAGATACCGGTTACAGAGAGCTGCGAGGCCTGCCACGGTATGGGGCGCGAGTATCTGTGCGTCGTGTGCAAGGCCAAGCTTTCCAGCAAGAAAGAGCTATGCGAGCGCTGCGCCAAAAAGCCGCTCGTGCATATTCTCGATCCTGCCTGCGATGTCAAAGATATCGTTATTGGTGACATTTATCAGGGAAAGGTCAATGGCCTGGCCAGCTTTGGGGCCTTTGTGGATCTTTCCGAGAGCGTGAGGGGGCTCGCCCACAACAAATACCTAAAGAGCAAGCCGGATGTGGGTGAGAGCATCTTCGTTACAGTGCGAAATGTCCTCGCGAACGGCAATATCGAGCTGGAGCCGGTCGAGCTGAAGGAGTACAACACTGTAGAGGTCGAAAAGGAGCTTCCTATCTCTAAGACGGCTGATCTGCAAAGCCGGGTAGGTAAGCAGATCATGATCAAAGGTGAGGTCATCCAGGTCAAGCAGACCGGAGGGCCTACCATCTTCACCATCGCGGACGACAGCGGGCTGGTATTTTGTGCGGCCTTTGAGCGGGCGGGTGTGCGGGCCTACGCCGATATCGATAGCGATATGATGGTGCGGGTTATCGGCGAGGTAAGTCTGCGAAACAACCAGGTTCAGGTCGAGATCAAGTCCATGAAACGTCTCTGGGGCAAAGAGGCATCCATGGTCAAAGACCTGATTGAGCAAGCGATCGACCTGCGCGCCGAGCCTTCGAAGACCGAGTTTCTGGTGAAGAGCGAGATCATGACCAGGCTCTTGCCGGCTATGAAGCAGGTGGCCAAGGAGATTCGCCGGGCTGTCCTTAAATCCCAGCCCATTGTGGTGCGCCATCATGCCGATGCCGACGGCATTACTGCAGCTGTCGCCATTGAGATGGCCATTTTGCCGCTTATCACGGAGGTTGGCGGGCCGGATGCCGAATACCACAACTACCGGCGTGCTCCCAGCAAAGCACCCTTTTACGAGCTGGAGGATGTGACCAAGGATCTGACCTATGCTCTGGAAGATCAGACCAGGCATGGCCAGAAGATGCCGCTCATCATTTTGATGGACAACGGCTCTACGGAAGAGGATGTTCCGGCCATGCGTCAGGCTCAGGTCTACGGCATGGAGATGCTGGTGGTAGATCACCATCATCCCCACAAGATCGTAGACCAGTTTCTCATCGCTCACGTCAATCCCGCGCACGCCGGCGGCGACTTCGGCCTGACCACAGGCATGCTGGCGACAGAGATCGCGAGAATGATCTATCCGGCGGTGGAAAGCAAGATCAAACACTTCCCAGCAGTCTCGGCGGTTGGAGACAGAAGCGAAGCTGGGGAGGCAGATCTCTACATAAAACTGGTTGAGGACAAATACAGCCGGGAGGATCTCAAGAAGATTGCCCTGGCCCTAGACTACGAGGCATTCTGGCAGCGCTTCAATGACGGGCGAGGGATGATAAACGATATCCTATGCCTGGGCAGGCTGGACCGGCACCAGAGGATTGTGGAACTCCTCTGCGAGCAGGCCAATGCCGCCATTGACGAGCAACTGCGGGCCAGCATGGGCAATGTGAAGAGCACAAAACTGCCCAACGGCATTATCATGAATGTGCTGGATGTGGAGAACTTCGCCCACAAGTTCACATTCCCTCCGCCCGGCAAGACCTCTGGCGAGGTGCATGACCGACTCTGCAAGAAATATGCTGGAAAGCCGGTTGTCACCATCGGCTACGGTCCGGACTTTGCCGTGCTGCGCAGCAAGGCTGTGAAGATGAACATCCCAAGAATGGTCAAAGAGCTGATGGAAGAGATTCCCAACGGCGGCGTCTCCGGAGGCGGGCACCTGGTGGTGGGATCGATCAAGTTCGTGGGCGGCATGAGAAAAGAGGTGCTGGCAAAGCTAGCTGAGAAGATTGCCGCCTGCGGGGTGGACGAGCCTACGCAGGGCGGATAGACGGCGGGACAGGGGTTCCGGGCGTCTTTTCTTTATCGCAATTTAGGTTGCAGTCTTTCCTGATGGGCAGGCTGATGCCGTCATCGATTCGACCAGGCATGCGAACACATAAGACAAAACTGCCAATCTGATTTTCCAGTTTTTTAGCTCGATTAGATGCGTACTAATAAAAAAACTTGAATATAAATCAATCACAAAAGATATAAGCAATCATCAGATAAAAACGGCCTCATAAGAAACAAATGAATTTGAAAACTGGGCAGATGGAGTTGATTAATAATGTTTAATATATTCACAGAAGAGATTAAAAATACCCGCTTTATTTTAACTGTGCTGGCGGTAAGTCTCTTGGCGCTTTTTGGAATTGCCATAATATTCATAATCGTCAGGATGCCGGAGGTTAAAATCTCAGAAGGATTACTCGGCTTGTTGACCACGATCCTCGGTGCCGTCATAGCAATTGTTTCCGTGGCCTATAATTCTCACTTCAAGGCTCAAGAGGAAGCTGCCACAGCCAGGGTGGCTCAGGCGACCAGGCAGGAGGATTGTGAGGGTGATATGGCAGAGGTGGATAACACCGCCGGGGATGCGACAGGGGCTGCCAATCCCAAGAAAGAATGAGGCTTAGGATCAATGAATCAAGAAGAACTCCTGGAAACGCTCAACCAAAAGCAGGTCCAATACACAAGGATGGACCTCCCTGATCCGAGGAACGGCGAGTATCTCCTGGCCGTGTTTCACATCATTCCCGGCGGCGAGCTCAACATCATGCAGGCTGCTGCTGAGATCGCGGCTGAGAGCTCGACAGGCACCAATTTTACAGTGAAGACCGAGACTCCCTTTTCAAGGGTGATGAACGCCCTCGTCTACAAGGTCGATATCGAGAAGAACCTGATCTGGATCGCCTATCCCTGGCGCCTGTTCGACCGGAACGGCAACGTCCAGAACATCATGACCTACATTGTCGGCAACGTCCTCGGCATGAAGGAGATCAAAGCGCTCAAGCTCCTGGACATCTGGTTTCCCCCATCGATGCTGGAGCAGTACGATGGACCGAGCTACACACTCGACGACATGAGGACCTACCTCGACGTCCACGACAGGCCGATACTCGGAACGATAATCAAACCAAAGATGGGCCTCACCTCATCGGAGTACGCCGAGGTCTGCTATGACTTCTGGGTCGGCGGCGGCGACTTTGTCAAAAACGACGAGCCCCAGGCTGACCAGGACTTCTGCCCTTACGACAAGATGGTCAGGTACGTCAAGATGGCCATGGACAAGGCGGTAAAGGAGACAGGGAGAAAGAAGGTCCACTCTTTCAACGTATCTTCAGCCGATTTCGACACAATGATCAATAGGTGCGAGATGATCAGGGAGGCGGGCTTCGAGCCGGGTTCGTATGCTTTCCTGATAGACGGCATCATGGCCGGCTGGATGGCAGTCCAGACTCTCAGGCGAAGGTATCCGGACGTCTTTTTGCACTTCCACAGGGCGGGGCACGGCAGCTTCACCAGGCCGGAGAATCCCATCGGCTTCACAGTGCTAGTGCTCTCGAAGTTTGCCAGGCTGGCAGGCGCCTCGGGGATTCACACCGGGACGGCAGGCGTAGGCAAGATGGCAGGCAGTCCCGAGGAGGACGTAACGGCAGCGAGGAACATCCTGAAAGTCGAAGGCAAAGGTCACTTCTTCACCCAGAATTGGGGAAGGATCCCGCCGCAGGATGAGGACGCCATCAAGATGGTTGAGATGGATGACGCTCACCACGTTGTCCTGGAAGATGACTCCTGGCGCGGCCTGAAGAAATGCTGCCCGATCATCTCTGGTGGACTCAACCCAACGCTGCTGAAGCCGTTCATCGATGTCATGGGCGGAGTTGATTTCATCACAACCATGGGCGCCGGTTGCCACGCTCACCCGAGAGGGACACGCGCCGGTGCGATGGCCCTAGTGCAGGCATGCGAGGCCTACAAGGAGAATATTGAGATCGAGGAGTACGCTAAGGATCACACGGAACTCGCCGAGGCGATCGAGTTCTTCAGCAAGAGGAAAAAGATGTGATCTATTTTTCCGGTCTGGCAGAAGGTTCTGTCTAGAGAATATCAGGCCTTCAGTATCGTTGGGCACGGTGTGCGTGTCCCAAGAGTTAGATTTGGGTGAGGTGGAGATCAATGCAGGAGACCGAAGGAGACTGAAGTGGTCAAGGTCTCCAAGATCCTGAAAGAATACGTTATAGAGGGGCTCACGTTTTAGAGAAAAATCGAATGACGAAAACGCTCGAAAGGCATATCATCCTACAATTCTCCGGCCAATTTCAATACAGCATCCTGTGTCTGTTGAGCAAGACGGAAGCCCAGCTCCTGGAGCCTATCTAGAGATGGCCTCACGACAGTCAGATGGCCTGCACGCTTTGCGTCCAGAAGTAACCCCAGCGTGCCCTTAATAGGTTTTCCCTTTGCAGCGGCCACGCGACGGGCCAGAGCATCATCCAGAAGTGCAACGCTTCCAGGCATTTCCAGGGCCAGCATTAGTACCTG
>JAQTYS010000184.1 GCA_028688175.1 Methanothrix sp.
AGCATTGCTCCTTGAATTTTATGGCAAATCAGCTTGATGTGCCCCAGTTTCGGCGCTTCTGCTGCATCCCGATCGAAGACTACGTGGTCCTCTTGCAGATGCTGGCCAGCCAGGGGGCGAGGCTGCGGATCGTGGGGGTGGCGGGAAGCCCCAGCTGTGGAGTTATTACTACGAGCAGCGGCTACTCGGGCGGGCTGCCCACGGGGTCAGGCCCCGCCAGCGTGCGCGTGAGCGGGCAGGGGGTGTTCATGGATGTGCTCTTTGATGAGCTGGCGCGGCGCGGTGTGCCTTTTCGGGCGGATGAGGTCGGCAAGAAGAAAGGCAAGGACGGCGAATCCTGAGCGGGGAGCGGTGCATGAAGGTATTCTGGATGGATGTCCCATCACTCACAAAAAACTAATCCGTGGCATGTGGGCGATCATTGATGCCTTCCCAAAATGATTACCAACTAATCAGACTCAAATTCTGTTCCAGCAAATGGGGTTAAGGCAATAGGAACCTTTAAGAATACCGTTATCTCGACGGTGTCTTATTGAGCAAGGACGGCAAATATGCCTGCAAAGCTATCGTTTGACTCTAAGTCCCTTAAACGGGCATATAACTGCCATGTCAAAATAACGTCTACTCCCAGAGATTTCTATAATGAAGTCTCCAGGCACTACGGCACCCCACGCCCATCAATTCAGCAGCTACTCAGCTATGGGCGGCATCATTTTACAGACTACGAGCAGTTATGTAGTCAATTGCATGATGATGATACGGCAATCTCGCTGCTCAGAGAGAAAGCGAATGATATCCTGTTAGCTGCTTCATGGTGGCCGTACCGGCAAAGGGTGTAATAGCTATAGCAAGGAAGAGCAAGACCATATCGATTGTAAAGTCTGTCATCTCTTCTTCCCGAAAGCTCTCCTTACCTTGGCGAGCATTGCATCCTGTTCCTCTCTAGTAATTACCTGGATGATATTGCCGTGAGTGTCAGTGGTGCCGCCATAGGGCAAAGGATTTTCTGTGTCAAATTTCAGAGCGTTAGATGTCTGGTCCGTCGTATCATTCATCTGATTGCTTTTGGATGCGCGTGCATAAGAGCATTGCTCCTTGTATTTTATTACAAAACAGCTTGGTGTGCCCAGTTTCGCCGCTTCTGCCGCGCTCTGATCGATGACTACGCGGATCTCTTGCAGATGCTGGCCCGCCAGGGAGCGAGGCTGCGCATCGTGGGCCTGGCGGGCAGCCCCAGCTGTGGAGTTATTACTACGAGCAGCGGCTACACCGGAGGGCGGGTACGGGAGTGTGAGCACACGCACGTGAGCGGACGGGGGGTGTTCATGGCGGAGCTGGAGCGGCGGGGTGTGGCTTTTCGGGCAGAAGAGGTCGGCAAGAAAGAAGGCTCTGGCGGCGAATCCTGAGCGGGGGGGGCGAGCAGGGCTACGAATTCTTTTGCGGGGGTTGCCAAGCCCGATTGAAGGCGCTGGATTCAGGGTCAAGACATCTCGACTGAATGAGGCAAAATCAATTTTTTGGAAACGATGCCAATATTAAGGCGACTCGAAACCTAACACAATCAGTTTCCTCCTTGGCTTGATTTGATAGGGGCCCACAAGAGCAAACGAAATATCCGCTTGTGTAAAAAGCTGGTTTATCAGGTGTTTGATTATCAACGTATTAACGATAACCTGAGCCAGACTATAAGGATAAACTGAAATAGAAGATCTAGCAAACTGTGGAGAAGTTCAAATATTTAGATACCAACAAGGCTCTCCATCAGAAGACAATTCACTGCGCTCAATTGCCTCTGGTGAGCCTGGTCGTTGGCCTGCTGATGGTGGCGACTGTGATCATGAAAGGGCCGAACAATTGGGGAATATGGCATGGCAGATAGCTTTACCTATGATGTGTTTCTGAGCCACAACTCGCAGGATAAAACGCAGGTACGCAAGCTGGCCGAGCGGTTGAAGAAAGCCGGGCTGCGGGTGTGGTTCGATGACTGGGTCATCAAGCCGGGAGACGACATCTACCTGGCCATCGAACGAAGGCTGGAGGCGGCTCGGGTGCAGGTGCTCTGCCTCTCGCCCGCAGCGCTGGGCTCAGACTGGATGACGCTGGAGCGCAGCACGGTCCTCTTTCGCAACCCGACCAATGCCGGCCGCCGTTTCGTTCCGCTGCTGTTGGCCGACTGCACGCTGCCTGACACGCTGCGCCGCTACAAGCACGTGGACTTTCGGCAGGAGACGCCGGTCGCGTTCGGCGAACTGCTGGCCGCCTGCCGGGAGGAGGTGGAAGCGTCAGCGCCAGTGGCCCAAAAAGAGCCTGAGAAGAAACTGGAATCTGGCTCGAACGACGATACTGTCAAGATGTTGGACCTAGAGAACGGAGAATGCCGGGCTACAACTTCAATTGGAAATGATGGTGATGTCACTGCATCTGGTAAGCCTGATGTCTATATTCAAGGCCGCAAGTATTCAAGTATCCAAGAGGCAGTTGATGCAAGAGATCCCGGTAATACCATAATTCTAGTTGCTGGTATCTACCAAGAGAACTTGCGTATCGATAAACCATTTAAGATAAAGGGAGCTGGAGAGGGCAAAACCATTATAAATGGAAGTCAATCTGGCTCAGAAGCTGGCTCAGTGATCATTATAGGCAAGAATAGATCCAATATAGATGTGACTTTATCCGGGATGACCATAATGGGTGGAACTGGAACCTCCGTATCTGTCGATGACAATGACGCAAATAATTACATATGTGGCGGAGGAATTATCAACTATGGCAGACTTACTTTAACGGATTGCATAATTTCTGGCAATAATGCATATTATGGTGGCGGCATCTTTAACAAAGGAACTGTAAACTTAGAAAAAGGAGCATCCGTGATACATAACGCTGCACACAATGGCGGTGGAATTTACGGAAATAGAGAATTGATAAACCTGAATGGTGGAACCGTGGCGAATAACGAGGCGGAGCAGTGTGGTGGCGGCATTTATATAGGTTACCGTGGAAATATAAGTATCCATAGTGGCACCATTTCAAATAACGTTGCGAAAAACAGTGGTGGTGGCGTTCATAGTCTGGGTGGATCAGTGACCTTGCACAATGGAACAATTTTTGCCAATGATGCATATTCATCAGGTGGCGGTATCTGTTGCTATGGTGGATCTGCTAATCATCTGAATGGTGGCTCTATCCACGACAACACTGCAAGGATCGGTGCAGGTGCTGTAAATGGCGGGGGGGAGATGACCCTAGACGGTACAAGAATACATAGCAATACAGCCGATAAGAATGGAGATGGCCTCGGCGGAGGCATTGTGAATAGCGGAACCTTAAACCTAAACAGCGGCTCCATCGATCATAACCATGCCTCAAAAGATGGAGGAGGAATTTATAATGGAAAAAATGGCAAACTGACAGGCAATTCAGCACTTGTGCATGATAACACATTGGGTAGCGACGGAATTCCAGATGATATAGCTCCCTTTGAGCCACTAAAATAATGCGGAATTGAAAACCGAGATGCAGGTATTGTATTGGTCGTATGGGCTATTTCATCATCCTTCTCGATTGATCCATCTTTCTTTCCATGCAGTAGGTTATAGAAATGACTAATATGACCAATATGAGTTATATCGGTCGTTTCTCCTATTATACGATAATCCTTTTTTTCTATGCAGTTTATAGTAAGAACACCCTATAGCCCATATCTCTCCCCGCATCAACTTTCCATTTGGCTGCATCCTCATGCCCAGAGCTAGAGGTAATCCGCGTTTCTGATATTCCTGCACTGCCGATCCATCAGCGCATCTTTGCGAATAGCTCACCCTACTCACCTTGCGATGGATCGCGAGATCTTTTACATCCGTGTTCTCAAGTCCATCCATGTAACTATCGCGAACCTCTTTTGCCATTGGCTCTACAATACTAAGCTCCTCTCTGCTTCTCGCCGGTGCTATAGCCTCAAACAACTCAGGTTGCATCCTGCGCACATACTCTGGCGTGTCACCCTTGAGAGCTATCACACCCCAGAATGGAATTATCTTTAGAATTTGAAGATTGTAGATCAATAGATTTTACTTATTCGAGTCGTCTTCTGTAGATCGGGTAAGCTTGGCTAAATTGCCAGCGATTGAACTATATGTATTTTCACGAAGAGTTTTATCACTTATCTTGGAACTTATAAAGTTACTAAACATTAAATTGTGCGTGGTAACTAATCGGTTATGAAATTGAGTTGACGTTTTAGCAGTCTCTGAGAACATCTTAATGTAAATAGCTGCAATGAAGTTGGAGAGGATTGTCCCAATGGCACCCAAACCAGCTATAAAAACCGAACGATCTTCATCCACACCCTCATAAGTTATTATATATATTGATCCTGATACAATAATAAAGCCAACAATAAAGAAAATAAATCCCATTATAAATATTTGATTTCCTTGTCGGAGGTTTTGAGTGTAATATTTATCTAATTCATATCGGTGGAGCTTAAATAGTTTTTCTGCTCTTTTTTCAATCGAATCTAAATCGATCGCTGCTAAATCAATTTCATTTTCTATATCTCTAAGCTGCGACTCAAAATTATGTATATAATTCGAAGATTTAAATATTAAAAATATGAAATAAATCCAAAATCCCATTGCATATATATAAGTTAAAAAGAGAAGATTCAAGTGATCAAGTGGATCTTTAAAGAATACTATAAATAAGATTAAAATAATTGGAATAAGAAAAACCAAAATTATCGAAATATCTCTTCTATTTTTATTTTTACTGATTCTTTCTTTAATATAGGTGCATTCATCTTGGGGTGTTAAATTATCCGGGATTGCTTGTTCGCGACATGTGAATGAATCAAATATAGACCCTTTCATAGCAGTCCCACCAAATCTTGTGAGTCGATTGAACTTATAAAGTTAACTGCTGCATGTTTAGCTCACTATAATCAGCATCAATAAAACATTGTTTAGAATTTTTGTACTGCGGGATGTTCTCGACAAGAATTCTCTGTACGCTCTGTAGTTGGATTCGTTCGCCGTCAATCGACAGGGCGCTGAATGCAGACCATCGGGCCGAAATACTGCTCATCCAGCCTCCCTCGCCCGGACGCAAGCGCGCTAGCGAGCCCCGAGCCCGAGCGACACCGCCCGGAAGCGAGGCCCGCGACCCGGTGGGCATCCCATTGCCGCCAAAGAATCCCACTAGCGGGCCTGCGGCGGTCAAGAGATTATCATGCACTCTTTTAGGATAGGGTAATGGGTCAAATGTCCTAACAAAAGTCTCTGTGCTTCCTTTGTGAACTCTGTGAGCTCTGTGGTTGGATTCGTTCGTCGTCGCTTTGAAGATAGCAGCTAATAGTA
This sequence comes from Methanothrix sp., assembly GCA_028688175.1. Taxonomy (GTDB): domain Archaea; phylum Halobacteriota; class Methanosarcinia; order Methanotrichales; family Methanotrichaceae; genus Methanothrix. The sequence continues at coordinate 5,358 of JAQTYS010000184.1, forward strand.
ACCGTATATTGGGCGCGGGCATGTAGCCTGGGCCGGCAAACATGGACCAATATTTACCTTCACCTCATCTATTTAAACCAAGAATAAGAACTATAACTGCGAAATGCACAAACGTGCGTCCAGGTGAATC
>JAQTYS010000185.1 GCA_028688175.1 Methanothrix sp.
AGGCTGCCAGAAGGATGCAAATTGGGAATGTTCCTGAATCGGATGGAGACTGAATTAAATGGTTAACAAAGAATGTAATTTGCGGGCCGGAGTATATAAAGTCCAAACATTCGGGACTACACACTCGAAAATGAGTATCAAAAGACTTAATTACTTAGTAAAAACATGCCCAAACCCGGACTCGAACCGGGGACATTCAGATCTTCAGTCTGACGCTCTCCCAACTGAGCTACTTGGGCTCAAGTGGGCCCGACGCGATTCGAACGCATGACCTCCGCCATGTCAAGGCGACGTCATAACCAGCTAGACCACGGGCCCGCAAGCACCTTCCCTATCGCATACTTGCATATAAAGTCTTCGGCCAGACGTGAAAATAGCTAAACTGAAATTTGCATAGGGCCGGCATCGTGCCCGGCCCTATGCAAATTTCAATTGTAATAGACCTCTTTGTGATACTCATCCAGCGCCTTGATGGTAATCTGGTCCTTCTTGGCCATGAGGATGGCATCTGCCGCCGCCACAGCAGCCTGGATGGTGGTGATGTAAGGAATATGGTAGTCCACCGCGCTCCTCCTGATCTGGACGCCATCCTTGACCGACTGCTTGGTGGTGGGCGTATTGATGATCAGCTTTACCTCACCAATCTTGACATAGTCCATGATATTGGGGCTGCCGTTGTAGATCTTGTTGACCTTCACCACCGGCAGGCCTGAGCGGCGCAGGTATTCGGCAGTGCTATCTGTGGCAATGATGGATAGCCCCGCTTCATGCAGCTTCTTGGCGGCTACAGCCACTGCCGCCTTGTCCTCATCCTTGACAGAGATGAAGACCATGCCCTCTAAAGGCAAGGGATTGTCGGCAGAAAGCTCTGCCTTGAAGAAAGCCAGGCCCAGCTTGTAATCTATGCCCATAACCTCGCCCGTTGACCGCATCTCCGGCCCGAGAAGAACATCTGCTCCCGGCAGCTTGTCAAAGGGCAGGAGAACCTCCTTGACTGAGACATAAGGCGTCTTGGGCTCATCAAGGAAGCCCTGATCTCGCAAGGACTTTCCAATCATGACGTTGGCGGCAATCTTGGCCAGGGGAAGGCCCACGGCTTTGGAGACGAACGGTATGGTTCGACTCGACCTGGGATTGGCCTCCAGCACATAAACCGCGCCGTCTTTGTAAGCCATCTGCAGGTTGACAATTCCCACGACTTTAAGCCCAAGCGCAATCTTGCGCACATAGTCCCTCACTACCTCCAGAACCACGCCGGGCAACGTCTGAGGCGGAATCATGCAGGCGCTGTCGCCGGAATGAATGCCTGCCTCCTCAATGTGCTCCATGATGGCACCGATGAGTACATCCTTGCCGTCGCAAACCGCATCTACATCGATCTCCACAGCGTTTTGCAGGAAATCGTCGATAAGAACCGGATGATCACGCGAGACGCGCACCGCTTCGCGCATGTAGACCTCGAGACCTGCCTCGTCATAAACGATCTCCATGGCCCTGCCACCCAGAACATAGCTAGGCCTTACCAGTACGGGATAACCTATCCTGGCGGCAACGGCCTTGGCCTCGCCCGGAGCAAAGGCGATGCCGGCACTGGGCTGAGGAATGTTCAACCGGTTCATGAGTGCATTGAACCTCTCCCTGTCCTCAGCCAGATCAATGCTGTCCGGGCTGGTGCCCAGTATCTTTGTCTTCAGGCCACGGCGCGCGATCTCTTTCTCCAGGGGAAAAGCCAGGTTTATGGCCGTCTGGCCGCCGAACTGAACCAGCACACCATCGTGCTGCTCCTTCTCGATGATATTCATGACGTCCTCTAAGGTAACCGGCTCAAAGAAGAGCTTGTCAGAGGTGTCATAATCGGTGGAAACAGTCTCCGGATTGTTATTGACGATGTGGGTCTCGATGCCCTGCTCTCGCAAGGCCATCACGGCATGAACTGTGCAATAGTCAAACTCGATGCCCTGACCGATCCTGATGGGCCCTGATCCCAGGATCAGCACCTTCTTTTTGTTCGAGGGCACCAGCTCACATTGTGTGTCGTAGGTGGAATAGTAGTAAGGGGTCTTGGCCTCAAACTCCGCTGCGCAGGTGTCCACCATCTTATAAGTGGGAATGATGCCCAGAGAGAGGCGCATATCGGTTATCTCTTCCCGGCTCTTGCCCACGATGCCGGCGATCTGCTCATCCGTAAAGCCGAAGCGTTTGGCCTTCCTCAGAACCTGGGGCTCCAGCCCGGCTCTAATCTCTTCCTCCACGGCCAGAATCCTCTCTATCCTGTAGAGGAAGTAAAGCTCAATGCCGGTGATCTTTGCGATCTCCTCTGAGGACATACCTCGCTTCAAGGCCTGGTAAATGGCAAAGATCCGCTCGTCTGTGGGATTTTCCAGCAGCTTTCTTATCTCCTCATCCGTCCAGACGCTGTACTTTCCCGCATATCCCAGATCTTTATCGATATCAAGGGAACGAATGGCCTTCATGAGGGCCTCCTCGTAACTGCGTCCAATGGACATGACCTCGCCGGTGGATTTCATAGCCGTGGTAAGAGTCTTGTTGGCCTTGACGAACTTGTCGAACGGCCAGCGGGGTATCTTGATCACCGCGTAGTCCACCGTGGGTTCGAAGGAAGCAGGAGTCTCTTTGGTCACATCGTTTCTAATCTCATCCAGTGTCATGCCGATAGCGATCTTGGCAGTTACCCTGGCAATGGGATATCCTGTGGCCTTGGAGGCCAGAGCCGATGATCGAGAGACGCGAGGATTGACCTCTATGACTCGGTACTCACCGTTCTTAAATGCGAACTGGATGTTGCAGCCGCCTTCAATGCCTAAGGTGCGAATGATGTTGATGGCGGAGCTTCTCAGCATCTGAATCTCTCTGTCTGACAGAGTCTGGATGGGCGTGACCACAATGGACTCGCCGGTGTGGATGCCCATGGGGTCCATGTTCTCCATATTGCATATGGTAATGCAGGTATTGTTGGAGTCCCTCATCACCTCATACTCGAGCTCAGTCCAGCCTCCGAGACTCTCCTCCAGCAAAACCTGGCTGATACGAGACCTCTTCAACCCAAGCTCGCAGATGGAGAGCAGCTCCTCGCGAGTCCTGGCAATGCCGCCACCCGATCCGCCCAGTGTGTAGGCGGGCCGAACTACCAGCGGCAAACCAATCTCCTCCATGACCTGCAAGGCCTCGTCCAGAGTGTTGACAGCTCTGCTCTTGGGAACCGGCTCGCCTACCCGCTCCATGGCCTTTTTGAATAGGTCGCGATCCTCTGCCTCTTGAATGGCCTTAACTGAGGTGCCCAGTACCTCGACATGGAATTTCTCGAGCACGCCCATGTCGGCAAGCTCTGAGGTGATGTTCAGACCCGTCTGGCCGCCGATGCCGGCAATAATTCCGTCCGGCCTCTCCTTTTCTATGATCTTGGCGATAATCTCCGGCACCAGAGGCTCAATGTAGACCTTATCGGCAGTGTTGGGATCGGTCATGATGGTGGCCGGATTGGAGTTGACAAGTACTACCTCGATCCCCTCTTCGCGCAGGGATTTGCAGGCCTGAGATCCGGAGAAATCGAATTCTGCGGCCTGACCAATCTGAATGGGTCCCGATCCGATGAGAAGGACCTTATGAATATCATTTCTTTTAGGCATCTCTATCGCCTCCCTGCCTTGCCGGTCACGCCATTCATTATTCTCAAGACCGCACTAAAGAATGGATCTTCCGTGCAGAGCGGTCCGGGATGGGCTTCGGGGTGATACTGGACCGCCAGAACATCGAGCTTGTCGCTCTTTATGCCCTCGACTGTGCCGTCGTTGGCATTTAGCTGGGTGATCTCCAGATCCGTGCCCTCCACAGATCCGGGCCGGACGGCAAAGTTGTGGTTTTGAGAAGTAATATAGACGATCTTCTTTTCCAGGTCTTTAACCGGCTGATTGCCGCCATGATGCCCGAACTTGAGCTTGAAGGTCTGGGCCCCCATTGCCAGGGAGATGATCTGATGACCCAGGCAAATTCCAAAGACCGGAATCTCTCCTACAAAGTGCTTGACCGCAGAGATGGCCTCATATGCTCTCTCCGGATCGCCGGGCCCATTAGAGACAAAAAGAGCCTGCGGCTTTGCCGCCTCGATCTGAGAGATGTCAGCATGCGCAGGAAGAACAGTTATATCGAATCCGCGACAAGAAAGGCTTTTTAGAATATTCCTCTTAATGCCCAAATCCAGCACCACCATGCGAGGGCCACGGCCTTCAATGCGATAAGGTGATTTGCATGTCACATCCCCCAGCAGATCCCTCTCTGAGATATCAGCCTGGGACCGGGCCATCGCCACCACATCCAGGTCCTGCACATCTCTCCTCTCGCCCACGGCAAGCGTTGCCCTCATTACGCCAAGCTCTCTTACCTTTAAAGTGAGCATGCGCGTATCCACATCACATAAGCCAGGCTTGCCCTCATCAATGAGGAAGCGGTTGAGCGTTCTTGCATTGCGGTAGTGTGTTGGACGATCCCAGTATTCCCGGCTGACCATGGCCTGCGGCCACATCCGCTCAGATTGAACATCATCGCCGCTTACGCCGTAATTACCCTGCAGAGGATATGTGAACATGAGCATCTGTCCGTGGTAAGAGGGGTCTGTTAACGCCTCCTCATATCCGGACATAACGGTAGTGAAGACCAGTTCACCCGAGACCGTGCCGGGCGCACCAAAACCGGTACCTTCCACCCTTGTACCGTCTTCTAACCCTAAGACCCCAATCATAGTATCGGCAACACAAGAAGCTAGGTCACCTAAATACATTTCGATATCATCATCTTTTTTAAGCTGGAGACCTATCCGGCATGCATGGAAGTTAAAGTGGAGATCTCAAAGAGCCCTGATTTTAGCCAGGTCTATGCCATAGGCGCCATCGGAGGCCACAGCCCTTACGACTTTCGCATTGCCTTTTACAACGACTCGCCAAAGACGCTGGTCGAGGACGGCAAGAGCATGACGGTCATGGAGAGAAGGATCGATACGGAGATCATTCTCTCACCCCTGGCAGCCAAGGAACTGGCCAATTGGCTGGTCGAGCACATCAAGGACTACGAAAAGGTCTTCGGAGAGATCAAGAGGCCGGGATCGGTATCACAAGGTCCTGCCGATGCTAAGAAGGGCAGCGAGTCGGCTGCGATCCAGGGATACATGTGAGGGGGCTATGAACAACAAAGAGAAGGTACTGCTCAACAAAGGCATAGACAAGGTCAGACAGAAAAAGTATGAGGAGGCTTTAGAGATCTTCGAGCGTCTGCTGGCCATGAACCAGGAGATCCCAGAGGTCTGGAACAACCGGGGCGTGGCCCTCTACGGCCTTGGAAGATTCGAGGAATCCATGCAAAGCTATGATAGATGCCTGGCCATCGAGCCCGAAAACCTGGATGCTCTGCGCAACAAAGGCTTCTTGCTGAGAAACCAAAAGAGGCTGGAAGAGGCTCT